>JAJRAP010000035.1 GCA_028679855.1 Candidatus Methanoperedens sp. | reverse complement strand
GGCTTTGGGACAAAAATATTAAGTTTGGCCCCCCTTTAACGACTCCTCGTCTTCAGTCAACAGGATTACATCCCTCACATAATACTCAGCGTTGAATTCTTTAAGGAATTCTATTACCTTCTCAGCATTATCATTCGAGACGATAACAACACCTCTAATAAGTTTAATATGTGGGATATCATCCAACAATCCTTTTCTTCTGTAATGATACTTCCCTCCATGTGAACTCGTTTCCTGGCCATAGAATTTCTTACAGAACTTGTCGATGTTTTTACGATCATTATGCTTGAAAATCGTAAATACAAATATTTTACCATTCATTATGTATACATAGCATACATAATTATATATACTTTGCTATCATCTATGATAACATGGGCGGACAACGAAGAGATCAAAAAAAATTTAATGAACTTGTAAAGGATTTAAAAGATAAAAAATTTAAATATGTCCATAAAGAGGAGAAAGTAATAGACTGGGGGAAATATGATAAAGCACAAATCCATGAAGTAAATGATATGCTATTATTGATAGCGGATTATGTAGATGAAGCCACCAAGAGACTCGGAATTGAGGAAAATCCCGATAAAGATCCAGGAAGACCTACATATCCTCCTGATGATGTTGCAAAAGCCATCTTGATGCAGCAGTATTTCTGTTTTGCAAACAGGCAATCCGAAGGTTTAGTGATTCTATTCAACGAGAAAATGAGAATCAAGACGCTGTTTTCATACAAAACTATAGAAAGAGGATATCAAGATCCTTTTGTAACATTGATTCTCAATGAGGTTTTCAAGATGACACAGGAACCAATATCTGAAAAAGAGCATTCTTTTTCAATTGATGGAACCTGTCTGCCGACTTCAATAAAACAGAACTGGGAAAATGAGAAACAAAAATTGGCAAAGGAGAAGGCCCAAAAAGAGAAAGAAGAAGCAATGAAAAAAGAAGAAGTGAAAAAACGAGCGGAGCCGGATCCGACAAAGGAGTCTGAAAAAAATGTACCCACTGAAAAAATTGAAACTGAAAAGAAAAAAACATATGAAAAAATGATTGCTGTTTGTGGATCTACATACAAATTGATTACATCTGTCACATTTCCAGAAAATCCTCACGCAAATGAATCACCATTTTTTGTTCCTCTTCTTAAGTTCACAAATGAAAACTATGATAGAATCGATTTAGTGGCAGGAGATGCTGCTTATGTTTCAAGATTGAGCTGCAGTACTGTTTCTAAAATGGGCGGTATTCCCAGATTATATCCCAAGGAAGGAATGACACTTAAAATGAAAGGAAGTGCTGCCTGGACTGAAATGTTATTGACTCTTATTGAGGATCCGCAAAAATGGCTTGAAGAGTATCATTGCAGATCTAGTTCGGAAACGGTTAATTCCACATTCAAAAGGGATTTTCCGGTTCCTTTGCAAAAAAAATTAAATGTGAGACGGAAACAGGAAGCTTTTCTGAGAGTCTGTAATTATGATTTGAAAAGGCTGTGTTATCTCAGGTATCTTGAAGATTTGGAGGTTAAGATAGGAGGCTGAGATAATTTTGTCCCAAAGCCGGTAATTGAAAACATTTCTGGAAACAAAACGAAAAACAAGTTTGGGGTATATCCAAAAATTATTTATCCTATATGCAGCATATTTCATCCTATGAGAGACATTGATGGTTTAGAATTAAGCCCGAAAAAAAGCGAATATCTGAAGTACATACTGGAAAAGGGTGGTATCGTTCATACCACTGATATTTCGCAGCATTTTAACCTTGATCCTTCGACTATAACTAAGACCATCCAGGAGATGTCATCAACCGACCTTATCGAGCATATTCCGTACAGGGGAGTCCAATTGACGCCAAGGGGCAGGGAGTTTGCCGAATTCTTAGTCAGGCGGCACAGGATCATAGAATTAATGCTCTCGCATTATGGGCTTACAGCGCAGGAAGCTTGCGACGGGGCTTTGAAATTCGAAGGGCTCGTATCTAAGGATGTGGTTGATAAGATATGCAATTCACTTGGGCATCCGAACATGGGTATCTGTGGCAGGATCAAGCATGATACGTGCTGCTGCTGTCCTGAAGATAATCAATGGGGCATTACCGGATGAACGAACTATCTCCCCACATACCAGACCTTGACCTTATCACATTATACAGTGAAAAGGGGACCACGTTATTCTCCAGGATAAGCCCCTGGACAAAGGCGTTAATGCTCGTGCTTATCATACTCTTCGTATCGATCGATAAAAGCCTCATATTGGCCGTGTGCCTGTACCTGATAGTTTTAGCATTATACCGTTTATCATGTCTGCCCATTAAAAAATTGTTCCAATGGTACATGATGCCCTTTATATTTGTCCTATCGTTGGTGCTGATATTAATGTGGAATGAGCCGGGGAATCCAATATTTTCCCTGAGTGTGCCATACTTTTCGCTCACCCTCACAGATAATGGACTGCTATTGCTACTTACACTTCTGTTTAAATCGTTGGCAACGGTGACTTATTCATTATTTTTCCTTATGACCACGAAGTACAATTATTTCTCTGCCATGATATACCGGGTATTCCCCTCTCCGATCGACCAGATATTTCTCATGTCGTACCGTTTTATCTTTATGACTTTGAAAATGGTCGATTCTATGATCAAAGCACTTAGATCAAGGGGTGGAGGGCTTCTAAAAAGCACACGCAGGCAGAGCAAGATGTTTGCCGAAGTGTTTGCACTGACTATGATACGGTCATACGATAGGGCGGACAGGGTCAATAAGGCCATGGAAGCAAGAGGGTTTAATGGAAAATACGTTGCAGCGACCAGAATACCAGGGATAGGCTTTGGCGAATACTTCACAATGCTTGTGGCAGCGACTATGGCGATATATCTGATATGGTTCGTTAAATTGCCTTTTTAAAGAGTGATCTGATTGACAATTTCACAACAAAAGCGAAATGAACATGCATGTAATATTTGTGCGGCAGATGCGAACGAGCTTATTCATGTAGATTGTGCGAGCCACATCTATCCTGACGGGAGTCTGGGCATACATGGAATGTGTTTCAGGGTGCTTGAAAAAGAGATCGTGGCTTTATGCGGCCCTAACGGATCGGGCAAGTCCACGCTCATTGAGCATTTGAACGGATTGCTTCGTCCTACCAGCGGCAGCGTCACAGTCATGGGTAAAAATATCGATTTGAGTCACGCAGATATCTGGAGAGATGTTGGCGTAGTGTTCCAGAGATCTGATGACCAGCTGTTTGCGCCCACGGTATTAGATGACGTTATGTTTGGCCCAATAAACATGGGCATAAGCGTGGAACAGGCAAGGACGGAAGCCATGGGCGCATTAAAAGCAGTAGGTGCCGAAAACCTGTCCGACAAAATGCCAGGCTATCTGAGCGGTGGTCAAAAAAGGCTTGTTTGCATTGCCGGCGTTCTTGCCATGAAGCCAAGGGTAATCGCGATGGACGAGCCTACATCTGACCTTGATTCATTACACGCCGAAATAGTAGAGAATATCATCCTTAACTTAAAAAAAAACCACGGTATCAGCATCGTCGTGGCAACACATGACCTGGATATGGCAGCGAGGATATCAGACCGTGTTTGCATTGTGAAGGACGGCTCTATTATCGCTGAGGGCAAGCCTTCATCGATATTCTATGATAAAAATCTCATAGAAATGTCAGGACTTCGGCAGCCAAAAGTCGTACAAATATATGAGGGAATAACAAAGAACCTGGGTATAGTCATGGAAAATTACCCGATAACTGCCGATGAACTGGTCAAAACCATAGCTCCAATGATAAGACAAAATTAAAAGATGAGATTCTTTTAGATCTTTATAGGTTTGGGGTATAGCCAAACATTTATAATTGTTGAGGTAGTTATCCGCTTGAGAGGTGACGCATGGCACATATACATCTCCCGGATGGAGCGTTTTCTATACAATGGATTATTACATGGTGGATTATAGCCATCATAATTTTAGGCTTATGCCTGTATTGGCTAAAGAAAGTTAAGAAAATAGATAATAAAAAAATAACGCTGGCTGCGATGTTAACGGCTGCCTCCTTTGCAATATTCCAGATCAACATACCCCTGTTTGGTGGGGTACACATGAACCTGACCCCTCTTATAGGGATGCTTGCCGGGCCAGCGATCGGCGCTATCATTGTGCTCATCGTAAACATATTCTCTGCCGCGATCGGTCATGGCGGATGGGGAATGATAGGCGCGAACTTACTCGTCAACGTGACGGAAGTTACGGTTGCTTACGGCATATACAAGGCGCTTGGAAAGATCAATCTCGATACGTTCTCTAAAGCCGGCATTGGAACGATAACCGGAGTCCTTTTCGGCAACATTACGATGATATTGATAATTCTCATTTCGGGCATACAGGGCGTTAATCAGGATATCCCGAACACGCTATATGGTCTCTCGCTCCTCGCTGCAGTCAACATGGGCGTTGCAATCATAGAGGCATTCATTACGGGATACGTGGTGTCATATATTAAGAGGGTCAGGCCCGACATGCTTGCAGAGGTGACCCCTGTTGCAGCAACAGCAAAGTAATAAGAAGGGGATCATTATATTCGGGGCGATGGTGCTCATATTTCTGGTCTTAAGCCTTTTTGCTTATATAATAACAGGAGATAAAGGGATAGAAGAACGCTTTTCAAACGCAGTAGGACTACCGAGCGAGCCTGAAAGCGGCGATAATGGGATTTTTGGCTTCACACTCGAAGGTAACCACCTATCCTATGTAATAATATTGGCATTGATCCTGGTCGCAACAGCATTAATACGATAAAAAGCTCGCGGGTCGAATTACACTTCTTGCCCCGGACGTATGGTGGTCAGCTTCACATTCTTTACACCCTTTAGTGCCATGACTTGTTCAGCTATAGCTCTTACATCCTTTCCCTCTCCCTGGAGCAGGAGAACTTCCATGCATTCATCATGGCTTATGTGAACATGTACAGCCGACCTTGTAATAGCGGTAAACTCATGCTCCAGGTCCATGAGCGAAGTTACAAGCCCGCGCTGGGAATGATCATAAGTCATGGATAAAATACCAATTCGCTCGCCTTCGACCTCGCTCATCCAATCATAGTAACGGATATAACTTCTTATTGCGTCGCGTATACCCTCAGAACGGGACGAATAGCCTCTTTTTGTTATGATTTCATCGAATTTTTCAAGCAGATTCTCTGGAAGAGAAACACCGATTCTTGACAGGTCTTGCTCCATATAATGTCTCCTTTATCAAGAATTGAAATAGTAGAGTATAATCTTTTGCATTGTGTGCGGGACCGGAGGAAAAGCTTTTATATTAGTAATACTTCTATGAATAATTATATTACTAAATATGAAGATATTTCATAATAGTATGTCAATGAGGTGATAAAAGATGGTTAGCGAAAGTACTGGATGT
>JAJRAP010000034.1 GCA_028679855.1 Candidatus Methanoperedens sp. | reverse complement strand
TGAAGTCCTACGATCTTACGCTTTTTCAATTCATGGTACAGGAAATATCCCCTGCGCTTATCTTTTTCAGCTACCTCGTGAAGGGCCAGGCTTTCAAAATTCATGAGTGTATGCTGTTTGGGCTTGACCCCCATCTGGTGGAGGCCATCGATCTTCTCAAGCTCACCGACAAAGTACTGAGCTTTTTTTACTTCCTCGTCCCAGTGCTTTACCCGTTCAACAACAGCCGGGAAAGATGCCATGAGCGTTACAACAGGCGCGCCGAACACGGGTGGGCATCCGAACAGGGCGACTTCTTTTTTCGTGAATCCCCTGCCGCTCCAGTCTCCGCGAATGGTTGATTTATTAAACACCTTGTCCGTCCATTCGAATGTGGTCGCAAGTATTCCCATTGGAGCGGATGACGCCCAGCTCTTGTGACCTGAGCCGCACAGGAAATCCACATGTAATTTTTTGCCGTCAACAGGCATGATGCCCGATGAATAGGCAGTATTTAACAGGAAAGGGACGCCGTATTCTTTGCAGATGCGCCCCACTTTTTCAGCATCAGCCACGTTGCCATACCTGTAATCCACATGCGTAAGAACCGCCATGGATGGAAGTTTTCCTGTTTTTTTCTCAACTTCCTCGAATTTCCTGGCATATCCTTCGATATCTATCTCAAATGTGGGGTAGATGTTGTGCGGCACTTCGACCACGTTAAGCCTGTTCGCTTCTGCTGCAAGATATGAAGTGTAATGCGCAAGGGAATCAAGCACTACTGTATCGCCTGGTTCGCATACCATGTGCATGGCAGCCCATTTTGCGTGCCTGCATCCAGCTGTGAACCTGACATCGTCCATGTTCAGGAACTCTGCAACGTCCTGCGTCAGGTCATGGACAGGGGGTTTTTCTAGTAGGTCAACCCTTGACTCAAAGCAGTAATCGCAAACAGAATAACCATCCCCGAACTCAAGCAGGGCTTTTCTTGCTTCTGCTGTCAGCACGCCGCCGCGCTGAATGGGATGCACGTTCACGTATGTCTCCGAAACACCGCGAGTGATATTCTTGTATTTTTTAGTGTCCATGCTTAGCTCTTACGTGATTCAATCTCTCTTAAAAGTTCCTCTCTGCTCTTACCTCATGCTTTAAAGGATATAAGTTATTGCGTGAACTATCGAACAACAAATAAATATTCGAAATTGCGTGAAAAATGTAGTACAGGCAGAGTATATAAGAGACCTGCAAAAATTACTTAAGAACTGCTTACCTGGGTGACTATGAGAAGATAGAAAAGAAATTGAAAAAAATAAAGGTAGATACAATATGGTCAAAATCCTCGTAATCAACAACTACGGTCAATTCTGCCACCTGATCCACCGCGCCGTGCGCGACCTGGAGCAGGAAGTGGAACTTGTGAAAAATACTTCCAAGATAGAGGAGATACTCGCAAAAGAACCAGACGGACTCATATTAAGCGGCGGTCCTACCCTCGATCGAGCCGGTAATTGCGCCGCTTACGTGAAAGAACTTGACCTCCCCATACTCGGCATCTGCCTGGGTCACCAGGTGATGGCGCTGGAATACGGCGGTAAAGTGAGAACCGGATATGCAGGAGGTTATGCAGCGGTCGAGATAGAGATAGTTGAAGAAGATGATATCTTAAAGGGTCTTGGTCCAAAGACAAGGGTCTGGGCGTCCCATGCTGATGAGGTTTCCGTGTTGCCCCCCGATTTCATAAGGCTTGCACGCTCCCACATCTGTGAGATAGAGGCGATGAAGCATAAGACAAAGCCGCTGTACGGAGTGCAGTGGCATCCTGAGGTTTCGCATACAGAGAGGGGGACCGACCTGCTTATGAACTTTTTTGAGGTGTGCCGGAAGCATTAAACCTCACGACAATATATCCGAGAACTGCAAAAATAGCCCCGGAAGCCATAACCGCCCTGAAACCAGAATGTTCCATGATCATGCCACCCAGGATTGAACCTATAATGGACGCCAGCGCAATCGAAGAATTGAGCAGTCCTGCAGCTGTACCTTTATCCTCATTGTTCCTTATAAGAAAAGCCGTTGAACCTACGTAAAGGCATGAATAAGAAATTGCGATAAGGATCATACCTGCTATGGCCTGATAGTATATTGTAAGGGGTATGAGCGCGAGAAAGGCAAGGGCAGAGAACAGGTCGCCTGCATGGATAAGGGGTCTTGTATCGTATTTATCAAGCTTTCTCATAATGAAAAACTGAAGCACAGGATTTATCATGTAAACTAAAGCCACCTCATATTTATTCGCACCCAGGCTCACCAGGTACAGAGGGAAGATAACCCATACGCTGTTGGCTCCTATCTGGCGCAGGAAAAACCCGAAATATATATCCCAGTTCTTTTTCAGCACTGCAATTGAAAAATAATCCCCTTTCTTTTTTGTTCTTAGCCCAATATCAGGCAGTGTAAGTGCGATAAGAAAAGAAACTGCAAAAAACAAAGACGCAAGGGCAAAAACATCCCTGTAGATTTCACCTGTCCCAGAGGTTTTATCTGCCGCGAAAACTTCCCAGTACGCTGCGACAATAAAAACCGTCATGTTCCCCACAGCCCAGCCAAGCGGCATGTAGGAACTGAACTTCCCGATGCTCTGCCTTGAGTTGATGACATAAAGGATCATAACCGCGGGATAGATGCCGATACTGAACCCGGTGAGTGCCCTTATTACTCCGAGGGTGATAGGGTCGGATGCGAACATCTGGAGAAAGAACGTCGCTGTGGAGCTTAAAAAACCTGCATATAAAAGTGTTTTCGGAGGCAGAGAATCGGCAGCCCTGCTGAATATGTAAGTAGATATAAAGAACGATGCACCGTACACTGCAACAATGATCCCTATCTGTGAGCCAGATGCCCCCAGCTCATGTGCAAGGAGCGGAATAAAAAGTACGGACATCATTATGGCAGAGTTCGTCAAAAGCTGTATCGCATTCAGTCTCATCACCTATTTTATGAAAGGATATGTATTTAAGCAATACAGTTTGTAAAACATTTATCATGACTTCCCTTGACTGGACAGAGAAATACCGCCC
>JAJRAP010000033.1 GCA_028679855.1 Candidatus Methanoperedens sp. | reverse complement strand
CCCCGAGGATATCTGGTTTTTTATCCAAAAAATAAAAAAGAAGAACGGATCCTGCTGCGATAAGAGCTAATAAAATTCTATTACTTGGAGCTTTTGCTATTTCTTGCTCAATACCTTCAACCCAAATGCTTTTTTGCTGAGGCATTTTTCATTTCCTTGATTATGTCGTTTCCTTATGTTCGAGCCATAATTTTAAAGCTTCCTCAACCGCTTTTGCCAAATCGCCCTTTTTTCCACCATGTTTTGCTATCTTCATTCTTACTTTTTTTTCAATTTCATCATCTATTTTTACTGTAATTCGTGCCATTGATACCTCAATTCTTAGTATTATTAATAACATATATATGCCTAACGGTATAAGCATATAATCGGATAAGCATAAACTATAAATAGGATAAGAGCATAGTATAGACTAAGGGAAAAGAGCAAGATTGCTCCTGCGGAGGTACGAACTCCCAGAGGCGCGGCTCATCCTGAACTGGAGGATGAACAATGGAAAGTAATTGAAGAAATATCGCAAACCACACATAATGGTCAAACACCGTTCACTCTCTCGATTCCTCCACTTATAACGTTCGAGAGGTTAGTTAGCTACTCAATGGTGGAATTCTTGCATAAACAGCAAGATAAGAGTACAAGTTGGTCAAAGTCTGAAATAGGTAGTAAACGTAACCACAATTTCCCATAACCCCGTACTTAAGTACATGGGCTTGCTATCGTTTTTTGCCTATAAAGCTTTCTCACCTTCCGAGCAATTCTGTGTGGAAATGTATTTCTGCACCACTTCCCACCCCTGCCCCACAGAGCCATGATAGCACCCCGGTGCCCAGAGATACTCTCCACACCATTCCTTAAGATGAGGGAACTCCTGCCTCAGTATCCTGCTCGACCTGCCTTTTATCTTCTTAGCTAAAAAAGTTATACATAATGTTTTATCTACAATGAGCCAATATAATTAATTACTGCATGAACGAAAAAACAATACTGCGTGTGGCTGAGGCGCATCATAGAGATGCGGGCAGGGATATTGCGCGAATAGACCGTGACCTGATGGATAGAATGGGGCTCTCAAGCGGTGATGTCATCCTTGTGATAGGAAAGGAGAAGGTGTGTGCCCTTGCTGGACCGGGGTATCCTGAAGACCAGGGATACGAGATCATCCGTATAGACGGTAATCTCAGGAACAATGCACGTGTGGGTATCGACGACAAAGTGTACATTCAGAAATCTTCTGCACAGGTGGCGAACAGGATAGTCCTGGCACCCACGCAGCAGGTAAGGCTTGTAGGAGGACCGCAATATCTGCAGCGTTTGCTTGAGGGAAGACCGGTCATGAAAGGGCAGCGCCTGCGCGTGGAAACAGTGAGCAATCCTCTATCATTTATAGTTGTATCGACACAACCTGCCGGACCTGTTCTGGTTGCAAGGAATACCAGTATTGTAGTAAAAGAACAGGTGATCGAAGAACTGGAAGTTCATCCAACGCACCTCACATATGAAGATATAGGGGGGTTGAGACGCGAGATCGGACTGATAAGAGAAATGATAGAACTTCCCCTGCGGCATCCGGAGCTTTTTCAGAAGCTTGGTATTGACCCTCCAAAAGGGGTGATGCTTTTCGGTCCCCCTGGTACGGGAAAGACCATGATAGCAAAAGCAGTGGCGAACGAAACTGATACGAATTTCCTCTCCATAAGTGGTCCTGAGATAATGAGCAAATACTACGGTGAGAGCGAGAAGCATATACGGGAGATCTTCGAGGAAGCAGAGAAGACAGCTCCTGCAATTATTTTCATCGACGAGATAGACAGCATAGCACCCAAGAGAGAGGAAGTCACTGGTGAGGTTGAGCGGCGCGTGGTGGCGCAGTTATTGTCGCTCATGGACGGCTTAAAATCAAGGGGTCAGGTGATAGTGATAGCGGCAACGAACAGACCAAATGCCGTGGACATCGCCCTGCGCCGCGGCGGAAGATTTGATCGCGAGATAGAGATAGGTATCCCTGACAGGCTGGGAAGGCTTGAGATACTTCAGGTACATACGCGCGGTATGCCGCTATCAGAGGACATGTCTGAAGAGAAAGGGATGCGCGAGATAGCGGACATGACGCACGGTTTTGTAGGAGCAGATATCTCATCGCTTTGCAAGGAAGCTGCGATGCACGCCATCAGGCAGATACTGCCAAGGATCAATATCGAGGAGGAGATACCTCCCGAGATAATGGAAACACTGGTGGTGACAAGAGAAGATTTCCACGATGCATTCCGGAACATCGAGCCGTCTGCGTTAAGGGAGGTGTTTATCGAAGTGCCGGAAATAAGATGGAATGATATAGGCGGGCTTGAACTGGCAAAGCAGGAACTCATCGAAGCTGTGGAATGGCCTCTAAAATACCCTGAAGCCTTTGAAGCCATAAACACAAGGCCGCCCAGGGGCGTACTGCTTTTTGGTCCTCCCGGTACAGGGAAGACAATGCTGGCAAAAGCGGTGGCTACAGAGAGCGAAGCTAATTTCATAAGCATAAAAGGTCCTGAACTCCTGAGCAAATACGTGGGCGAATCCGAGCGGGTCGTAAGAGAGACATTCAGGAAAGCCCGCCAGGCAGCGCCAGCTATTATTTTCTTTGACGAGATAGATTCCATCGCGCCCACGCGCGGAGCATCTTTTGATTCAGGTGTTACTGAAAGGGTTGTGAGCCAGATCCTTACCGAGATTGACGGGCTTGAAGAGCTCAAGGATGTGGTAGTGGTGGCTGCAACCAATCGTCCTGATATGGTAGACCCTGCGCTTCTTCGTCCTGGAAGACTTGACAGGTTAATATACATCAGACCTCCTGACATGAGAGAAAGGGAGATCATATTCACGCTCCATCTCAGGGGTAAACCCCTGTACCCCGGTGTCGAGGTCAAAAAGCTTGCAGAAATGACAGAAGGCTATTCAGGTGCAGATATCGAGGCTATATGTCGCGAGGCTGCCATGCTTGCACTAAGGGACAGCATCAAACACGGCATGGAAAAGGAAGAAGTTATCAAGGTAGCCCGTGAGGTAAGTATAAAAATGGAGCATTTTGGCAAAGCTTTTTCTATGGTAAGACCTGCTCCGATTGATTTAACTGTTTTTGAAAGCATAAAAGAATTTAAAAAAGCAGTGCATAAACATAAAAAGAAAAAGGAAAAATAAAAAAAGTTAGAAGCAGGCGTGTGCCTACTTCTTTCCTGCCGGTGGGGCGGCAGCTTTCGGCTCTTCCTTCTTGGGTTCAGCCGGTTTAGGCGGTATTGTCTGAGTCCTGAAAAGGTCGCTGATGCTCTCTTTCGGAGCGCCAGGTGCAGGAGGCTTGACGTCGGTGCTCAGTCCCATGAGATGAGCCACTAATACGACAAGGTCATCCATGTACATATCCATCTTTAGTTCATCCCTTCCATCGATAAGATTGCGCCTGCAGAACGGACATGTGCTTATTAATACCTGAGCACCAGTGGCTTTGGCATCGTTCATGCGCGCTTTGGCAACAGCAAGTGCAAGGTCCGGAATGCCAGCTTTCACGCCTCCACCCGCGCCGCAGCACCGCTGCTCATTTCTGTTTCTTTCCATCTCCACAAATTTCACGCCAGGCATGCTCTTTAAAACCTTTCTCGGCTCCTCAAACACGCCCACATGTCTTCCGAGATGGCATGGATCATGGTAGGTGACAGTTTTATCAAAACTCTTCTCCCATTTTATCTTTCCTGCATCTATTTGTTCGGCTAAGAACTGAGACATATGTACTGATTCAAAAGGAAGTTCTTTTCCATACAGTCTAGGCCAGTCAATCTTGGATGCCCTGAAACAACCTGCGCAAGCAAATAACACTCGCTTTGCTCCTCTTGCCTTCAGTGCTTCAACATTGTGGATGGCTGCTTTCTTCGGCGTGTCATTTATATGCTGCTGCCCGGTCCTTATGAGTGCTGAGGTACAGCACCACTCTTCTTCCCCGAGAACCATGAAAGGAACATTAAGCTTGTTCAGTATCCTTGCTGTGCTTACACCGAGAACCTGCTGGTTGTAGCCTGCCGTGCAGCCGATGAAGTATGCTATATCGGATTTTTCTGCTATCTTGATGTCAGGGGTCATCCATGCCAGCCTGTCCTTCTGCTGCTTGAGATACGGGTTGTGCCCTTCTTCGATAAGCTTGGGGAAAAGGCTCTGCTTGCCGTAGGGTCCTGTTCCGTGCTTCACAAGGTTCGCACGGGTGGATTCCCACAGTTCTATGGTATCTATGCCAGCAGGGCATACTGTTCCGCACATGCCGCACGTGGTGCAGTTATAAAGGTCGTCTGTGAACTTCTTGATTTCTTCATCCGGGATTTTCTTCGGACCAAAAATCCTTGCTCTCAAGCCGTAGCTTCGGTTCATGAAGTCTTTCCATCTCTGGATTTTATCCCTCGGCTCGATGTCCTGGTTCTTATCCCTGGCATCGTACGTCGGGCAGTACTTGACGCATTCGCCGCACCGGGTGCACGCGTCGAACTCCATTAACTGCTTGGCGCTGAGATTAACTGTGTTTATTGAGGGTTTTTCTTTTGCCATGTTACTCGCCTCCGTGGTTGACCAGGATGGTCAGGGGCGCTGTTATCATATGGAAATACTTGCTGAACGGAAGATAAGCCACGCAGAAGAGCAGGGTGAAAACTTCATGGAACAGTACAGTGATGTTTCCGAAGAATCCCTGGGGATATGCCGATATCAGTTCTCTACCCACATGAAAAACATCAGTCCTCAAGTACTGTGCATAAAATCCTGTAACGACCACGATAAGAAGACCGATGATTAAAATCCAGTCGATGTCGGCGTTTCTTGCCTGAATGTCCGTACCCTTGAATGTGAGTCTTCTCACTATGGCAATGGCAATGCCTGCAACCAGCATCCATCCGAATATATCATTCGGAAGCTCCAGCGTCTTCCAGGCTTCTACATAAAAGGTGTATTCCTCACCCATCAGTGGAACATAGAATTCAGCAAGGAAAGAAACTATTGTAAGTATAAACAGCCCTATCCATCCCCAGAAAATCAGTATGTGCATTAACCACTCGAGTTTCCTGCGTCTGTACGTCCTTCGCTGGAACAAAACGTCCAGCACCAGTACCTCAAGGGCATGTCCTATACCTTTCTCAAATATCCTGCTTACTATCAGCTTAAGGGCGCCCCATGCGCCAATAGGTTTTGTGGCTCCTTCGGGGATTCCTCGTCCCCATTTGTCCAACTGAATGTACATTCCTACAAGGAACAGGATTACGGAGATGATTGCCGTAACAATCATTATCCTGTAATCTATAAAGAGTGTGTCCCACACAAATCTACCGGGTAATATTTCAAGGCCTTCTGTCATTTTATCCTCCTATTTCTGCCTATGATGGCTTCTTGCTCTTTAGAATCACTTTTATATTAAGCTTTCGTTATTAGGCTATGGCATGTTCAAATCGAAACATCCAAGACTCATACTCAACGAGATAAAATGGAGGTTCGACCTGAATAGATGTAAAGTTTATTACATCCACAGGGGGGCGCCGGGAGATGTTAAGATGATTGAAGGTAGTATCATCAAGAACATTGAAAGAGGTTTTCTGGTACTTGAAGGAGTAGTTGAGGAAGTGTACATACCGTATCACAGAATAATCAGGATAGAGTATGATGCTCAGATAATTTTTGAAAGAAAAAAAAGATTAAGGTGAGCATTTTTCTCAGGTGCTCCAGCAAGGATATATAGTATGAAAAATTCATCTATGATGTTATTTGGTGAATCATGCCTGAAGACATACTGACCACCGTAATGGCTTTCATATACACCATAGGGCACTGGCTCGGTGAAAAGATAGTCGAGTTGATCCAGTCCATTTCAGGGGTTGCAATCCCTGTGACCATAGTCGATGCCATAGGACTACTTGTGATACTGACCATCTTCCTTGCGATAGCAGAGGTGGCAAAGAAGGCGATATGGGTAATAGTGGCTGTGGGCTGGGTATTGATAGTCCTTAGAATAGCGATATTGATTATAGGATGATTACATCCTTACTTTTCTTTTTTCTTCTCTTTTTTCTTAATTTCTGAAGCGTTTTGCTCTAAAACCCGTTCCACATACTTTTCTACTTCTGGATAAGTGAGCTCTCTGAATTTTCTTGTTGAAAGTTCGATT
>JAJRAP010000032.1 GCA_028679855.1 Candidatus Methanoperedens sp. | reverse complement strand
TGCAAAGGCAAGAACCCGCAATGCCTCCTGCGCCATTTCCTTATATGCAACTATGATCCTGTCCCGGTCTTCACTGTTAAGATCCCTGACAGAGCCATTTTCCCAGATATGAGAGCATACATCCAGTACTGATTCAGGCGCACCTTTTACAAACGCTATGATACCGCGGGGCGTGGTGTGAAGCGTGCTCATGAGCCTGCGCTCGCTGTCAAATGGTAATTCAGTGATGCGTGGATAGCTTTCATCCAAGCCTCCTTTTTTAGCAGCAACGAGCAGCGCGCCCTCGGTGGGATCTCCGATAATGCGCCATCCGCTGTCATTCTCAAGATAGGAGTTGTTGCACATCATGCCGATCTTCAAAAGCTCTACAAGATGCGCATCCTGCAAGGGCTGGATAGTCGCGCCGTTCTTGATGAATTCCCCCTCAGGGATGTAGCCGCTGCCCGTCACCTCGATGATCAAGTCCGTAAAGAGCTGCCGCACGGTCATTTCACCTCTGGTGATCGTACCTGTCTTATCAGAACATATCACAGTCGCGCACCCGAGCGTCTCGACCGCAGGAAGCCTTCTGATGATTGCATTGTGCTTTGCCATCCTCTGTGTACCCATGGCAAGTGTGGCTGTGACAATGAAAGGCAGAGCCTCTGGTATCCCGGCTACTGCAAGGGCAGCAGCAATTACCAGCATTCCAGGAATATCCTGCCCGCGCAGCGTCCCTGCGATAAAAATGATCAGACAGGCAAACAGGACTATCCTTGCAAGCTGGGTGGCGAGGTTTGCGAATTTTATCTTGAGGGGCGGGTCTTCGTTCTCTATCTGGATCATCTGCGCGATGCTGCCAATATGGGTGTTCTTACCTGTTCCGACAATTACTGCTATGCCGTTTCCTCGCACAGCAGTTGTGCCCATGAACAGCATGTTTTTCTGCTCTGCAGCAGGCGTATCTTTGCTTAACGCATCCGTGCTTTTTGACACTGGATGGGATTCGCCGGTCAGGGAGGATTCTGTGGTTTCAAAATATATCGCTTCCACAATCCTGGCATCTGCAGGTATCCTGTCCCCTGCTTCGATGTGGATGATATCCCCAGGCACAAGCTCCCTTGTGGCTATCTTTTTCACTTTTCCATCGCGAAGCACTCTTGCTTCATAGGCGACCATTTTTTTCAGGGCTTCCATAGCCCGTTCTGCCCTGTATTCCTGGATAAAACCAAGAACAGAGATGAACAGGATGATAAAAAGTATCACATATGCATTCGTAGTTTCCCCGGTAAATCCTGAAATGATCGCTGCGCCGATAAGGACGAGGATCAGATAATTCCTGAACTGCGAGATGAAAATCCCAACTGGAGATATTCTTTTCTTTTCAGGAAGTTCATTATAATCATATTCAGATAGACGGTTTTTTGCTTCTTCCGACGTCAAGCCAGGTCTACCTGAGTTCAGGCGCTGGAAAACCGTTTCTACATTACAGGTGTACCACTTCTCACTTGACCCCGGATCATCCATAAAATATTATATGATGGGACTTCATGATATAATTAACTTTCATCGGTGTTCTTACTTGTGTCAGGTGGGATCGGAAGGATTATGGGTGCAGTGTTCATCATGGTGTATATTTTTTATCTTCAAAACTCAATTGAAAAGTACGGGGAACTGGGTGTTGAAACAATCGAAAAAAACGATTTGAAGAAAAATATATTCGAAGTGCTCATGGCGATCGGGACATCCCTGCCTGAGCTATTTGTTTCTGTATCTGCTGCAAGAAAGGGATATATGACAATGGCCTTGGGAATATCATTGGAAGCAATGTCGCCAATATACTGTGGGTTCTTGGAGTTTCGGCTGTTATCAGACCAATTATCATAGCTCCTGAACTCATTTTCATTCAATTGATGTTCATGCTCTTGCTCTCTGTTCTGCTAATTATTTTTAAAAGATCCGGATATGTCATCGACAGGAGAGAAGGGGCTGTTTTCCTGGCGATATATGTCGTTTTTGTTCTGACAAGCGTAGCTTTGGGGAATGATTTTAATAGTACATGAGACAAATGGAAATCAGAGGTTCATTTCATCATGTTTGCTGCATCTTTTACAGCGCCCAGTTTTCCCATGATAGTCACATAATCTCCATCCTGTAATATTGTTTCAGGGTGTGCAATAATTGAATCGTTTTTTCTTCGGATCATAACTATCAGGCTGTCTTCAGGTAGATGTATGTCTTTAATAGCTTTTCCAAAGATCTTCTTATTACATGCGCGGACTTCAACTATATCCCCCTCCCCACTGACCTCGCACACTGAAAATAATACTGGATGTCCCACTATACCATCAAGCATCACAGCAGTAGCGATCGTAGGGCTGATCGACCTGATACCAAGATCTCTGAAAGCCTGGAGATTTTCAGTTTTATTAACGCGAGCGACGAGTTTTTCCTCAGTAAATCCGAAATTAGTTTTCGCGATCTGGCATACAAGCATATTCGCATTGTCCTGATCTGTCGTTGCTACGAGGTATTTCGAATGTTCTATTCCCGCCTTTTTTAGTTCGGGGGTATCAAGAACCCTCCGCCTTTCGAAGGCGGAGATGAATTGATACCCACACTTTTGAACATGAATCCGTAATAAGTACGTGAGAGGGTCTCCAAAACTCCTCTCACAAACAAACTTTCGGGTAGCGTAAAGCTTCTCGAAAACGGAGGTATACAATGGAATTTGACAAATATAGCCATAGCCTTGGCGAAAGTAAC
>JAJRAP010000031.1 GCA_028679855.1 Candidatus Methanoperedens sp. | reverse complement strand
TTGTGTGCTCCCAATCGTGTAAGTCTGATTTTGACCAAGCCCTCACCTCCTTAAGCCACAGAAATTTTAATATATCTCCGTTATAAAGTAAAGTCCCCGAATTACGTCATCAAAAATCCAAATGAAAAGAATCGTTGCCTTATGAAAACCTGAACAAAGTATTAACCCAAATAATGTAATTAAGAAAATGCAGATGATGTTAAAAAATTTATTTTTCGATACCTTAGTGTACTTTTAAGTGATGACTTTGGGAATATTTTTGTGAATAAACAAATAAAGATATTCTTAATAATTTTATCGAGTTAAATAAATTTTTGAACAATGTCTGCATTTTTCGGGTTAAACGCTCTTTCACTTGAAATATTTTTCCCGTAAAATATTGCGTGATTATAACACATGCACTTATGTATAGTGACTATATGAAAAACAGCATCCGGAGATGGAACTGATTGATTATGTATAGAAATACTATTCCAATTACCTGAAGGCAACCAGTAAAGAACAGAGAAAGACTGCAAACAAAATCATGGAATTGTAAAATAGGTATTACGAAAAAAGGAATAGAATACTGATGGGTAGCAAGAAAATCTTGATCGTTGATGATGATAAAGATTTGATCCTTGGACTTAATATCCGACTGAAGGCCGCCGGCTATCATGTAATCCTCGCTGCTGATGCTCCTTCAGCCGTTAGCAAAGCAATGCGTGAAAATCCGGACCTTATTATACTGGACATCGGGTTACCGGGTGGTAACGGCTTTTTAGTACTGGACCGACTGAAGTCCCTTACATCAGTTGCAGGTATCCCCGTTATCATTTTAACAGCCCGGAATCCACAAATTAACAAAGAACAATCGCTGAAAGCAGGCGCAATAGCTTTTTTCCAAAAGCCGGCTGATAATAATGACCTCTTGGGCACCATACAGAAAATCCTTGAAGAGTCTCCTGAGTCCGTCAAGGAGAAGGAACTTTTAGGTATAGTTAAGACTGAAAACCCCGTCAAGAAAATTTTGATCGTTGACGATGATAAAGACCTTCTGCTCGGACTTAATATCCGACTGAAAGCCGCTGGCTATCATGTAATCCTCGCTGCAGATGCTCCTTCGGCCATTAGCAAAGCTCAACGTGAACATCCGGACCTCATTATACTGGATATCGGGTTGCCGGGTGGTGACGGCTTTTTGGTACTGGAACGCTTAAAGTCACCTCAAATAAATGTTAACATCCCTATCATAATTCTAACTGCCAAAGACGCAACTACCAACAAGGAAAGAGCACTGAAAGCGGGTGCAGCAGCCTTCCTACAGAAGCCGGCAGATAATGATGAACTCATGGATACTGTTAGAAAGGCTTTGAGCATTGCGGAGAACAGTGGATGACAAGTAAGGAACTTCGTATTCTGATAGTTGAAGATTCTTCAACCGATGTTGAACTGGTTGAGCGCGAATTACGCAAAGCAAAACTTTCTTTTACTTCAAAGCAGGTGGAGACGGAAGAGTATTTTACCAAAGAACTTCATGATTTCAATCCGAATATTATCCTTTCGGATTACCATCTTCCCGCTTTCACCGGGTTAGAGGCATTATCAATTGCAACAAAAGAGGCTCCGGATGTCCCTTTCATCTTGATTACGGGAGCACTTGGTGAAGAGCGTGCAGTTGAAATTCTTAAAAGTGGCGCCACTGATTATGTTCTTAAAGATCATTTGTCGAGGCTACCTCATGCGGTACTGCGAGCACTCCAAGAAGCTGATGAAAAAGAAGCTCGGAAGCGGGCTGAAAAATTGCTGTCAGCCAGTGAAGCGATCCTCCGAAACATCATAGAGAAGAATGCTGATGGCATTATTGTTGTAAGCCATGTTGGTGTTGTGCGTTTTGTGAATCCTGCTGCAGAAACTCTTTTTGGACGCAATGCGAAGAAACTCCTCGGGCACCCATTTGGTTTTCCTATAGTGGCAGGGGAGATTACAGAATTGGATTTCCTCCGAAACGGAGGGGAAATCAGAACATTGGAAATGAATGTAGTAGAAACTACATGGGAAGGGGAAAATGCATATCTCGCATCACTGCGTGATGTTACAGAACATAAGCGGATACTCACAGAACTGGAACAAACCCGACAGGAACAACTAAGATTGAAGGATGAATTTCTCTCTCATGTCTCTCACGAACTCCGTTCACCTCTTACTGCTATTCATCAGTTTATCACCATACTGCTTGATGGGTTGGCCGGTGACCTCAATCCAGAGCAACGCGAATATATGGAGATTGCTCTCAAGAATGTCTATCAACTTCAAACCATGATCGGTGACCTGGTAGAAATTACCCGTGCTGAAACCGGGAAACTCACTATTGAACCCCAGTGCTTTTCCATTGCCGGGGTTGTTGATGAAACTTGCGGCAACCTAAAAAAGAGCGCCGCTGCAAAAAGCATTGTCCTGTCTGCTGACCTCCAGAAAGATATACCGTTTGTCTATGCTGATCCTGTTCGCATCAAACAGGTTTTCTGCAATCTCATTGACAACGGGATTAAATTCACGCCTGGAAATGGTGTGATGACCGTCCGCGCCAGGATATCAGAGCAGGATCCTAACTTTCTGTGTTGCTCGGTAGCAGATACAGGGTGCGGAATAAGTATTGAGGATCAAGAAAAGATTTTTGACCGTCTGTATCAGGCAAAACAGTCAATCTCTCAGAGCCGTAAAGGCCTTGGTCTTGGTCTCCATATCTG
>JAJRAP010000030.1 GCA_028679855.1 Candidatus Methanoperedens sp. | reverse complement strand
ATGACTTGAATCAGGTCAAGTTTTGCTCCAATAGCCGTAGATGCAACAACATTTTCTATTTTTATAGTCTTCTTTGCTTCCGTAGTATTTACCATATTTTCACCTTTATATAGGGTATTTAAAGTTTTATAGGTTGGGATGCACCGTCCGGATTCTTAAACATCCTTTCAACATATCTGGAATTGTGAAAACCACATACCTGCGAGGGACTTTTAAAAGCTTATGATGTATCTCATCTGCCCATTGGTTTGCTGCTTTTGTGCCGCAGGATGTGCATAATCGACATTTGCAAGTGAATTGGACATATTTTATAGTTCCACACTCAGGACACTTATAGGTTTTATAGCCGTTCTTAGGGGTTTTGCATTTTCTCAGCCTTTCGACATTTTCGATTTCGACTGATCTGATTGAATCCTTGTAACGAACCTTATAGTCGTCCCACGCGTTGCATGAGAAAAGTATAATTGCAATAGTTACTGTAATTGTCACCGATTTCTTGGCTTTTGTTTTTAGCGACACACAAAAGAATGAAGGCCAAGAATATCAAATTTTCGTCAGAGAATTCTGGCGCAAGATAGGGGTATGTGTTTATACTTTCCTATGCGTGAACAAACAGCAAACTATATATTAGGTAAAATTGATAAATGTATGTATAGGATATGAAACATGGCTCAAGGAGCGTTGCATTATGCATTTGGAAGTGAACAGAATTTAAAATCGATAAATCCGTTATTCAAGGTGATAATTTTTGTGAGGTGATGATACGAATACCATAGAAGAAATTTATTTGAGAGCAGGGACCGGTAAAATACTTGTATTGCTTTTCCTTGTTGGAATATTCTTGATCGGGGTTGCAGCGGCGCAAGAGGGCGTGGATGAATCCTGTTACCACTGCCACTCAGAACAGGTAAGCGAGTTTGAGAAAAGCGTACACTTTAATAATAATATTTCGTGTACGGACTGCCACGGCGGAGATATGAAAATCAGCGGAAATGTAGTATCTTTAGACGTCATGACCAAGAATTTTACTGGCTCCCCTTCGAAGGAGAACCTGACGACCTTTTGTTCAAAATGCCATCAAAAGGTAACTGCTGATTATGAAAAAAGCATACACTGGGAAAAAATTCAAGAAGGAAGAACAGAATCGGCTTCATGTACTGACTGCCACGGCATCCATAATATCCTGTCTTCTATGAACCAGGACTCTCCAACATATCGTGAAAATGTTCCTTTAATGTGCTCGGACTGCCATGAAAACGAGACAAAAATGCAGGCGTGGTACTATGGAATTCAAACAGACAGATTTGATACATACAAAAAGTTATACCATTATAAGGCATATCTGAGCGGGGGAAGGGTGCTTGCTTCCTGTTCAGACTGCCATGAAAGTCATGATGTAAAACCCGAAGATGATCCGGAGTCTTCAATAAATCCAGCGAACCTGCCAGCAACATGCGGAAAAACAGGCTGCCATCCCGGCGCTCAAAATGCCTATGTTTATGGCGGAAAAGTTCATGAAGGAAAGTCTGTTTACTTTTTCTCAATTGACGTTAAAACCCTTGTGACATACTTCTATATATTGATGATACTCTTTGAACTGATTTTTACATTCGGGCTTATTTTCCTTGGAATGTCATCAAATTTTAGGATACTAAGGAGGAAAAATCATGATTGAATTAAAATTCAAGAGGTTTACCCTGAATCAACGCATCCAGCATATAATTTTCTTTACGACATTTATACTGCTTGCATACACGGGTTTTCCGCTTAAGTTCCCGGATGAATGGTGGGCGAAATGGATGATAGCTTCAGTGGGCGGCTTTGATAACAGGACGTTAATACACCACTATTCAGGTCTGTTAATGATCGGCGTGTCTGTTTACCATGTGATTTTCCATCTTCTTCTGGAGAAGCCGCGGATCGATGTATTATTTAATCTACAGGACCTCAAAGACTTCATACAGCAGATGCGGTATTACCTGTGGCTTTCAGACGAACATCCAAAGTTTGGGAGATACACATGGAAACAGAAGTTCGAATATTTCGGAGGGGGATTTGGAGCTGCCGTCATGGGCACCACTGGATTAATAATGTGGTTTCCGTTTGATGCCATGAAGTTATTCCCTCTCGGAGTTGTCCAGATAGCCATCCTGTTCCACACATGGGAGGCTGTCCTTGCTTCTCTTGCTATATTCATAGGGCATTTCTATGATGAGCACTTTGGGAAATTCCCGAATTTTTCCTGGATAACTGGCAATATCTCAGAAGAAGAGATGCGCCATGAACATCCTCTGGAATATGAGGAAGCGATGAAAGATCAGGAAATTAAAGAGGAAGTAACTGAGACTGGCCACAGGAAAGAAACTGGACTTATCACAGTTTTTGCAAAGTTAGTGTTCACGGTAATCTTCCTGGCTATCATCGTCTGGATGCTGTGGATTTCGTACCTGGTACTGGTGGAGGCAATTAATACTTATATACTCTGATTTGAAATTTTTTATTAATTGAAATTTTTAATTTAAATATTATTTTTTATTTTTTTACATAACTTCTATCTTCTTTATGCTCATCAGGGGATAGTCCTGAACCTCATCGTAAGCCAGTTCCGCATGTGCTATGGTATTCTTATACAGGATCTGCAGGCTCACATACAGCATCTTTCCTTCAAGTTCGCAGTACTTGAACTTCGGATTCTGCTTTTTCTCCACCATCTCGCGGTCTATCGAAACGCTCACGCTCCTGATATGCGGCTGCAATGCTATGCTGTCCTCTATCGTTCTTTCAAGTGCATCAACCGTATCCGGGCTTATGGGCGTTCCCACGAACTGGTGGTACAGCGCTCCGAGCTTGATACCTGCCTCGAACACAGCTATGTCCCTTTCATTTATTTCTGTCAAAAGAACCTCCTCCCGAGCGGACTCAGGACATAAGCAAATACGAATACAAGTAATATTAATGATGCCATTTTGACCACGCGGGGGTAGCCGAGATAAAAAACCACGATATCCAGGACAAGCAGAAGACCCATAGGAGCCAGTATGACAGGGTTCTTCAGTTTCGGGTAACTTACCGAGCTTACCATGAGAAGGGACACGATGACAAGGAGGAGAACAAAAACATACACGGCATACGGCACATTATCTCTCACAAGCAGAATTAAAGCCGCAATAAAACCTGCCAGAGTTATCGGAATACCTTCAAAACCATCCTTCTTCCCGGCAACGTTAAAACGGGCAAGGCGCAGTATCCCGCACACCAAAAAAAGTCCCGCCGATGCCCAGGCCAGTGCTCCGAGGTCATTAAGAAATATAAAAGCAGCAAAAGCGGGTGCCACTCCAAAAGATATGACATCAGCAAGCGAATCAAGGTTTGCGCCCAGTACACCGCAACCTGAGTATCTCGCCACAGCACCATCAGCTGCGTCAGCTATCACAGCCGCAAGAATAAGCACAAGTGCGGCGTCGTGCTGCCCGCTTCCAGACATTATTATGGAACCTAAACCCAGGAGCGCGCATAAAAGCGTGATCACGTCCGCGGGTTTTATGAGTTTGATCATGTTCTCACCCATTGTTCTCCCCGCATTTTCTCTTTTTTTCTGGCAATAATGCTCTCTCCGGCTTTTACCTTATCTCCCACATTCACGGTATAAGTGTAAACTTCCGGGATTATGACATCCACGCGCGAGCCGAAGCGAATCATGCCGATGCGCTCACCCCTTTTTACCTGACTTCCTTCACTGATATATGAAACGATGCGCCGGATAAGTACACCAGCTATCTGTATCAGTTCGATATTCCCATTATCTGTCTTTATTTTAACATGGTTGCGCTCATTTACATCTGAATCCTTATTGGATGCCGGGATGTAGCCTCCGGGTTTATAATCTATCTCTATCACAGTACCTGAAAGTGGAGCACGGTTCACATGCACGTTGTGGATGTTCATGAAAATACCTATTGTCCTTTCATTTTTTGATATCACCCTGCCGTCGGCTGGCGAGACCGCATCATCCTCGTCCCCGGCTGGCTTTCGTTCAGGGTCCCGGAAAAATACCAGGAAAAAGAGAGTTAGCAATAATGCGATAATTGAAAGACCCGAGATCAAGACCTTTATGAACCCGCTTGAAATAAATGAAAAATATCTTGTTACAGCAGTGAACAGCATCGTTGTGCCAATCCAGGATAATGACCCCTTAGCCAGCATTTCTGAAGATACCCCTGAACAGATTAATCATCCCATCTATCATATCTATAATCTCCGGAAGTATTTTCAAAACAGCGTAGGCTATCACAAAAAGCGCGACGAGGGAGCCTGCCTTTGCTATTATGGTATGGGCGACATAAAAGCTCAATTCAGGATCGCCGAACCAGTTCATCGCATAGGCATCAACCACGAAAACGTTCCGTATCAGGTTCAGAGCGTATATTATGGGAACTGAAACAATGAATGCTTTCACGGTCCTGTCAAATGGCGCGTTCGCGCTTGCGATAATACCCATGAATAATGCTATGCTCTCGATCGCCGTGCAGGCAAGTATAATCTCAACCCTGTACCCATTTATAGATATCAGGTTGGTGTCAAGTCTTGTGATCACTATGCCGAAAACCGAGCCGAGCCAGACGGTCTGGTCAGTTACCGTGGTGATGAGCCACTGATTCAACGGCATTATCTCGGAAAAAGCAAAGTAAGAGATACCTCCAACTGCCGATGCGGTCGTAGCCATGAAAATGGATCTTATGACGCTTATGCCGTTAATGTCTTTCATAATGCGCCTGTCCTGCTTTACAAGAAAAAATCCCAATATAAGACAGCCAATAGCCGCGAGAACTGTCAGCAGGACGTTGACATAATCGCCCAAGTCTGCATAGTGCTGCCACTGAAGCGCCCAATGCACTGAAAAAAACGACCACCCTGCCCCTGCTAAAGTGAATTTAAACCATCTCTCTGTCGGAATGAGCGAAGCTGCGATGAGCAATCCCAGTGCAAGCCAGAGAATGTTTTCTATCATAATGTATCTCTAATAGTTCACATAAGATTATATAGTTTTTACCCAAAAAGTCTTTTATTCTCTGCCACACATCTTAGTTGATGAAACTATGAATATTCTAAGGCGAGGGCGGCTGTCTGCAGAGCCAGACGAGGACATTGAACGGTTTACTTCATCCATGGAGGCTGACAGGCGACTATTTGATGCTGATATCGAAGTGGACAGGGCGCATGTTGTCATGTTGAGGGAACAGGATATCATCAATGCCGGCGACTGCGCTGCGATACTATCTGGACTTGAAAAAATAAAAGCTGAAGGAATTTCTGCTCTTGACACTTCATACGAGGACGTACACATCGCCCTTGAGGCACGGCTCATAGAAATGGCGGGCGAGGATACGGGGGGCAGGATGCACTCTGCGCGCTCAAGGAACGATGAGGTTGCCACGTGTATACGACTTGCACTTCGTGCTGAACTCATGGCTCTTATGGAAGAGGTGCATGACCTTGCTGCTTCGCTGATAGGAACTGCATCAAAACACCATGAGACCATTATGCCTGGATATACCCATACCCAGCATGCCCAGCCCACTACGCTTGCCCATCATCTTCTTGCGCATGCAACAGCGCTTGTTCGCGATATTGAAAGGTTAAACGGCGCTTACGGGCGCACGAACCTGAATCCGCTCGGTGCTGCAGCATTTGCTTCCACTGGTTTTACGATAGACAGGAAGAGAACGACTGAACTCCTGGGTTTTGAGGGCATGCTCGGGAATTCCATGGATGCTGTGAGTACGCGCGATTTCATGATAGAGAGCATGAGCTGCTTCTCAAACTTAATGACTTCGCTTTCCCGCATGGCTGAAGAATTCATACTATGGAGCACATCTGAATTTGATCTTATCGAACTTGATGACAGCTATTCATCCACGTCGTCCATAATGCCGCAGAAGAAAAATCCTGACATTGCAGAACTCATGCGGGCAAAGACAGGTTCGGTGAACGGTGCCCTCGTATCCGTACTGACTATATGCAAGGCTCTCCCGTACTCATACAACCGCGACCTGCAGGAAGCCACGCCGCATCTATGGCGAGCCGCTGATACAGTCCGGTCTTCCGCGCGCATGGCGTGCGGCATGGTAAGCACCATGAAGGTGAAAAAAGAGAACATGAAGCTGTCATCGGATAAGGGATTCATGACGGCTACAGAACTTGCCGACACAATCGTTCGGACAACCAGAATCCCATTCAGGACAGCCCATCATATAGTGGGAGTGGTCGCACGGTCAGGAAAAACCCCATCCCTGCATGACCTGGATGCTATTTCCATGGAGCTCATTCATGAGAAATTGAGCGCCAGGGGTCTTTCTGAAAAAGATATTAATGAAGCGCTGGATCCT
>JAJRAP010000320.1 GCA_028679855.1 Candidatus Methanoperedens sp. | reverse complement strand
CAGATCAGAATGCAATAAGGCATGATCTGGTCAAACTAAAGTTTGAGATTTCTTTATTTTACTTTTTCGGTGAGTCGAGCAAAAATAACCGGTTTATTAAGGCGATAATTCCTCCCAGGATGCAGAAGTGTCGCTACTACCCCATATACTCAATTGAGGTGGAGTACGATTTTTACTGAAAATGCTGATGCTCAACTCACCTTAATACTTCGATATTGTGGAGTTGAAAGAACTTTTGAAACTGTCATGAATGTTTATCAGAGTCAAGCACTTGACCCTCATGTCAATCGACATCGATTCAGGGAGGAATGGTGGTCTTAACCGATGACAAATGAAAGACAATAATGGTAGACGGGGACTACTCAGTTGCGATAAAAGAAGCCGAGGATTTTGTTGTCTCAAACCCGGATTCATTCCTGACAGGCGACTATCCCTGGCGCAACGAAGGGACAAAGACCCTGGGTTTTGAGATAGCGGACCAGTTATACTGGCGCATACCAGATTGTGTGGTCGTTCCTGTGGGCAACGGCACGCTCATCTGGAGCGTTTTCGAGGCATTCAGGGAGCTGGTTCTTGTGGGTATTACCGACAGGATACCCCGCATAATCGGGGTGCAGGTCGAGAACTGCGAAGCTGTCCGCGTGAGCGATAAGGAAGCGCTGTCTGCGCGGGATATACTTGCATCGAATGGTATATTTGTCGAGCCAAGCGGCGCCGTTTCTTATGCCGGGGTCATGAAAAAGAAGCTCTCAGGTACAATTGTGGCTGTTGCGACAGGGCACGGGCTCAAGGATATGATCAGAATTTAATCTCTCAGCGCCTCTTCAATGCACTTCCCCGTTCTTGCCAATATGCTCTTAACCCCACAAAGGTTCGGCACATACTTATGTGCTTTCCCTGAGTTCACCATCATGCATTTGAATCTCTCGCTGGCAGGCGATACTACCATGCAGGTATCACAGAACACCTTTGCGCCGCTTCGCTTGATGCGCTCTATGAGTTCGGGATTCCTGTTCTTTATGGCGCGCGAGGTACATACCCATACCTCTTTTTTTACCTTTTTCCCATCCAGAAGATGCGCAAGCTTCGAAAGTTCATCAGGACTGCTGTGCGGGCAGCCAAATGCGATAAGGTCTGGCTCGCAAGACCCCGTATTTAAATACGGGGTCTGGCACGGAGACTCGTAAACTTCCTTTATCTGACTTTCCTCGATCGTGATGATTTCCAGCGGCGCTCCGTATTTATCAGCTTCAGGCGTTACCCCTTCAACATAAAACAGTGCCACCGCGCCCGATGCTGCCATCGCCGCACCAAGTGATTTCAGTTCATCCTTTGAAGGTCTTGACTTCAACCTGAAGAACGGGACTTTGTCCCCTACCATTTCTCCTGCGATATACCCGAGCGCGCCATAGTCAGAATCACTAAGCTTCGCATCGACCTTTATCAGTAAGTCGGGCTTCCTGTTCTCATTCAGGTGAAAGCCGTAATTCGCTGTCTTCCCAATCAGCGCTGCGGCAAGAGCCCCGGGTCCTCCCTCCCTGTTGGTGCGCGCCCCGATGACAGAGTTGGCATATGAGATAGCGGAAGATTCACTCCACGCAACGTGGTCACCGAACGACGCAATGTTATCAAAGATATGATACGGAGTACATGAGCATTCAATCCTGACACCAAGCGCTTCATAAGCCCTGAGAATTTTCTCCTGCTTTTCTGCAAAATCCCTGCTGATGCCCATTTCCTTCCAGCATTCCCTGTCCATCCCCGCAGGGTTAAGGATAGAAGGAACAGCAACCTTTCCTTTCAGGTCTGAGATCCATTCAAGACCGGCGTCACCAATTGTCTTATACGAGACACCTGCTATCTGGGCGCTCTTTATCGGGATGAGCCTGTCCGCGTCATATATGTCGCCGAGAGCGATGAGTATCTCGATGGCTTTCTGGTATGTAGCGCCGCGCTCGCCGTTAAAAATCTTTTCTTCTTCCGGGGTGAGATACATATTATGCCTCAAGTATCAGGTTTTTGCCATGCTTCATGTCCTTTATCATAGTTACTATAAGACTGCAAAAGTATAAATTTTATTCCCGTCACCGCCGCCGAGATGCCCTTGCGATCCCAGATACAGGGTATCTGTCTCTTTTACCAGTTCCAGATCTGTCTGGTTAAAAAGAAAATTTTTTGACGCCATGGTCTGTAACCAGCGCAAGAACCAAAACAATTATACATACATCTACAAATAACCGATATCAATGTCAAAAAAGAAGCGCGCACCAACACCACCGAAAAAATCGAACAATACAATGATATATGCAGGGATTGCATTGCTTGTGATCATCGCGGCAGCCGCATATATATCTTTAAATCGCCCGACTGAATTCCTCATTGATGCATATTCATTCGAGGATCAAATACCTGCACAAAGCACAGGTGCATATTCGTCGCTTGATGTTAATTCGTCCGAACAGGGGAAAGTAAAGATCGTTGAATTTATGAAATTCGATTGTTCTCATTGCTATAATCTGAATAAAGAAATGCCGCAGATCCTGAAGAATTATGGTGATAGAGTTGAGATCATTTATGTTCCCCTATCATTTAAGGGACAGTCTATAAAGAGCATAGAAGCTTACCTCATTGCAAAAGAGATGGGAAAAGGTAAAGAGATGCGTTATGCTTTGTTCAGTGCAAAATTTGAGAGTAACAGGGATGTAATGGGGAGCATGTCGGTCTTGAAGGAAGTTGCAGCAAGTATTGGTCTGGGACCTGACTTCAATTCGAAACTTGAAAGTGGATATGCCGAAAAAGCCGCTCTTAAGAATAATGCTTATGCCGGGATGTACATGATCAATGGGACCCCGACTGTTCTTATCAATGGAAAAGAGGTAAACGTTCCAGATATCAATGCAACCATTTCATCAATCCTGAATTAGATTATGTTTGCGTTCATCAAGGCGGCGATTATCAGCAGCGTGATCCCGGTAAATAACCGCATTGCTACACGCTTCTCCTTCCTGAACTTTTCTACTTTTTCAGGGTTCAACCCGAACGCTATGGCAAATCCCAGCACAAGCACAGGAAGCACAATACCGAAATTATAGGCTGCAAGATACAGATACCCTTTCCCGCTTCCGCTCCTTACCATGTCAAGTATCACAAAATAGACCGCGCCAACGCACGGGGCTTTTATGAGCGAGAACAGCGCTCCCATAAAGAATGAGGCAGGAAGGCTCACGTTCTTTGT
>JAJRAP010000319.1 GCA_028679855.1 Candidatus Methanoperedens sp. | reverse complement strand
GGTTTTCCCAGGTCGTTTTCACTGGAAATACAGTCCAGGATATCATCCCGTATCTGGAAGGCTATACCGATATGGTTCCCGAATCCAAGGAGTGATTCAGTCTCTTTATCGTCGCCTCCGCCTACTAAAGAGCCCACCTCTGCTGCAGAACCGAACAGTGAACCGGTTTTCCTGAATGCAAGGTCAATATAGCTTTTCTTATCCCTGGCATAGTCAACAAGCTCCATGGCTTCCCCTTCTCCCATGTATAGCAGCGAATCTGCTATTGCACGTATAAGCCGGGGATCGCGTGAAGCAAGCTTGAGTGAAAGTGCAGCAAGAACCTGGACTGTAAGGAGAGCCATGTCAGTTCCCCATTTTTTATGTACCGTATCGCTGCCCCGCCTTTTTTCAGATTTATCTATCACATCGTCAAGGACTAGCGATGATGAATGTATCAATTCGATGGACGCAGCTGCAAAACTTGCATCGTACGCTGTTCCTCCAACTGCCTCACTGGCAAGGGTGACAAGCGCTGAACGTATGCGTTTGCCTTTTGAGGCTATCGCATAAGCGACCGCCGCTGCAAGTTCCGGAGGTTTGATACTACCAAGCAAGGCTGGAAGTTCTGTATCCACCATTTCTGCGCGCTCTGCTAAAAGCTGTTCTATGTCCATCGAATCCTCCCATGACCGAAGTATTCAAAAGAGTTTCTATTTAAAAGCATATTCCTTCATGATATTAATTCATCCTAAATAGACTTTTCTAAAATCATATTCCAGGACTTTCTATTCTATTTCCAGTTTATGCATCCTCTTAACTACCTCATTTATCCTCTCCACGGACTGAGTAAGTGCAAATCGTATATATCCCTCTCCGTACTCGCCAAACCCTACCCCTGGCGTAGCTACGATCCCGGCTTTTTCAAGAAGCATTTTTGTGAAATCAAGTGATTTACCCTTTACGCGTGCCCATACATAGAACGTCGCTCTGGGTGGTTTTACATCCAGCCCGAGTTCGTTTAACCCTGTAATAAGGGCATCACGCCTCTCTTTATATACCCGGTTCATCTCATGGACGCAGTCCTGAGGACCTGATAGCGCTGCTATCCCTGCCTCCTGCACAGCTTCGAACGCACCCGAATCCACATTTGTTTTTACCTTTCCAAGACCTGCAAGTATGTCCCTGTTCCCGACCGCAAAACCCAGCCTCCAGCCGGTCATATTATATGTCTTGGACAGGGAATGCATCTCTATGCCTACCTCCTTTGCACCGCTCGTGTTCAGGAAACTGGGGGCTTTGTAACCGTCGTATGTCATCTCTGAATACGCATTGTCGTGAATGACCAGTACCTCATATTCATTCGCAAAATCCACCACTTCCTCGAAGAACTTCGCAGTTGCTGTTGCAGACGTCGGATTATTCGGATAATTAAGGAACATGATCTTTGCTTTTTTCGCCACGTCCGAAGGTATCGCATCAAGGTCAGGAAGAAAATCGTTCTCCTCCAGCAGTGGCATCTTGAACGGTTTGCCATCCGCAAGTATAGACCCGATGTTGTAGACAGGGTATCCTGGGTTGGGGACAAGCGATACATCCCCCGGGTTCAGGAACGCAAGCGGTATATGGGCGATCCCTTCTTTTGAACCTATAAGCGTAAGTACCTCATTCTCAGGGTCAAGGTCAATGTTCATCGTCTTTTTATACCATTTTGCAGCTGCATCCCTGAAAGAAAGCATCCCTTCATACGACGGGTAGCGGTGCCTTGCCGGGTTTCCCAGGGATTTTCTCATCGCCTCAACGATATGCGATGGTGTGGGCATATCAGGGTCGCCTATGCTGAGGTTTATTACATCAACGCCCTTTTTGATGGCATCCTGCCTGGCTCTGTCGATGGTAGCAAATAAATAAGGTGGTAGTGAATTGATCCTGTCAGCGTACATAATCCGTCGGGCGTTCAGATGTTGTTTATGGTATATAATATATGAGCTTTTTTTTTCATATCTTTACTCACCATTTTCATCATCATCTTTGCCAGCCTCAAAGAACAGCTCGCCGTACAGCAATTTTTCAATCACCTGCGACACAAATAAGCGCTTATGGTACTTCTCTATGTCCTCATTCATATGCAGTTCCGAATCTATCTGGACCCTCAGCAGTACATATCTGAACTTCTCCATGTCATCTATTTCCAGTGATTTGATGGTCTCCAGGAGATACGGCAGTTTATCAGGCCCGTCAACCGCCTCTGCAATAACAAGCACAGTATGCGGTATTTTCTTTATTTCAATTTCCTGCTGACCTGTCAGGAGTTTCAGGGTTTCGAGAGAATATTTCTTGTCCTTGATTATTACGTGCTCCATGCTTACCACACATATTCTTTATCTATCATGTCCTATATTAGCCAGACGGAGAGATAATGGAAACACCGGTAATTCTGAAGACAAATATTAAAGGGAAGATAAAAGAGTATTTTGCGGTTCATGTTGGAAAATTGCATACAGACCTGGGGATAATTGACCTTGATGAACTGCGGACCAAATCATTCGGGGACTTGATATGCTCGCACCTTGGCGCAGAGTTTGTCATCCAGAAGCCAAAAGCGCCAGATTTTTTCAAGTATGTAAAACGAACCGGTGCGCCCATGATGCCAAAGGACATTGGCGTGATAATTTCATATACAGGTTTATGCTCTTCCGATCATGTGCTTGACGCTGGGACGGGTTCGGGTATACTTGCAATATATCTTGGGGGGATCGCGGAAAAAGTCGTAACGTATGAGATCCGTGAGGAGTTCATGGAGGTCGCGCGGCAAAATTTTTGCCTTGCCGGACTCTCAAATATCGAATTACGCCATGGCGATATTGCTGTTGAGATACAGGGACTGGATGAGAAGTTCGATGTGATAACCCTGGACACCATGGATGCTTCAAAAGCTATACCACATGTTCCCGGTGTAATTTATCCCGGCGGTTATCTCGCCGTATATTCACCCTTTTTCGAACAGGCAAAGGAAGTCAGGGAAGCCATTGAAAAAACGAAATTTACAGATGTGACTACCATCGAGACAATTGAGCGTGAGATATCTTTTACAGCCAGGGGAACGCGTCCTTCAACTTCACGGGTGGGTCATACCGGGTTTATAACGATTGCCAGATATTAAATTTAAAAATCAAATAGCGACTTTTGTGATTTCGTTTCTTTCCTGACCTCAACTTCCGGTTCGCCGTCCCCTGCCTCCTCCGTCTCGCTATCGTTCTTTACGCCAAAGCCACCGAACAGTTCAATATCGTGCTCAGTTTCCTTTTCTATCATCGACTGAGCTTCGTCGAATATCTTATGGATATTCTTAGTCACTGATTTTGATTCTGCGAGGAATGCTATCTCCTCAGGCTCAAGTCTAAGTATCGCGGTGATAGAGGGCGCATATTCATCATTCTTGATCGCCATCCTGAAAAAAGGAAACAACCGGGAGCGGGCAAAACTTATCGAAACATGACAGTACGCCCCGATCTTTTTTGCAATAGAGTCGCGAACCTGTCTTTTGCCTTTTGTCTGCCCGAGCTTTCTCCACAGTGAGGGAGGCTGGTACTTCACGAACCCTTTATAACGGTTTGTCCTTGCGACCATGATCCCTGAGGTCATCAATACACCCGCATATCTCCACATATTATAGTTCTGCCGCCTGCTTACCCTTCCTAAGAAAAGGGAAGCCCTTGATAGATAATGATATCCTCTTTCAAGGTCGCCAGGGGCTGTATATTCAAGCGGGAGGTTCTCGTCAACCCACTGGATAAGGTCTTCCGGGTTCTCATCCAGATTATAAGTGGCTTTATGGGTTTCAATGATATCTGTCCCTTTAAAGATCTTTACCAGGATTTTAAATATGTTCTCTTTTGTATCCCTCTCACCTGTTGCTATTTCATCTGATTCGAGCTTTTTTTTGCCCTGGGCAGCAGCCTGCAGGTCGTTTATCGCGCTTCGAAGGTCTCCTCCAGCATTCTCAGCAAGCTTCTCAATAACTCCAAGACCGCAGGTTATCCCTTCTGCCTCAGCGATCTTTTTCAATGCAGGTATCATGGAACGCGACAATACTGAATTGAACTGGATGGGTCTGCATGCGCCCCTAAGCCCTGCTGACATTTCGTAGAGTTCATTTGCGATAAGGATGATGGGCTGGTTGGTTTTCTTTATAAGCTCTACTATCGCCTTCTCCCCTCCCCTGTCTGCTGTTCCATGGATATTATCTGCTTCATCCATTATCACAAGCCTTTTCTTGCCTGCACCTTCAAGGGTGCTCATTTGCGAGGCTGAACCCACGACTTTTTCTATTATATCAGCAGTGCGCTGGTCGCTTGCGTTAAGTTCGATGACCTCCCATCCCATATCGTGCCCAAGGGCATGCGCCGCTGTGGTCTTACCTATCCCCGCTCTTCCATAAACAACCACCGCCCTATCCTTCGGTACCCCTTTCTCCCAACTCTGTGCCCACTGCCTGAGTTCTTCAACTGCCTTGTTGTGTCCGATGACCTGAGATAGCGTCTGAGGGCGGTATTTCTCTGTCCAGTCAAGGGAAGTCATGATAAATGTTTTACAAACTGTATTGCTTAAATACATATCCTTTCATAAAATAGGTGATGAGACTGAATGCGATACAGCTTTTGACG
>JAJRAP010000318.1 GCA_028679855.1 Candidatus Methanoperedens sp. | reverse complement strand
TTTTCATCCCCATTGCACTTTTGGCTCCTCACGCCGATTATATGTATCAATACAAATTGTTAGTGTATTATTGAATCGTTCTTTTCGACCATATTCTGCATGAATTCGCATTGACCTTTACAGGGAAAAATGCCCCCGATACCAGGCGATTGAACGTCTAATCCCTTCATCTATTGGAACTTGGGGTTTATAACCCAGATTTTTTCTTGCATTTGAAATATCGATTGCAGAGCTCAATACCTCACCTATCCGGTTTTCCCTGATGATAACAGCATTTTTCCTACCTAAAGAATCCCGTATAAGTAATGCGACATCGACAAGGGGGACACTCCTTCCGAAAGCTATATTGAAGGTAGTATTTTTCACTTCGGGAAATTTTTCAATACATTTGATGATACCATCCGTTGTGTCGTCGATATAGGTAAAATCAAGGCGTTTATCCCTCCCGTATACAACGAGATCCTGGTTGTCTAGCGTTAACCGGATGAACAGTGGGATGATCCGATCGCTCGTATCATACATGCCATACACATTTGAGAACCGGGCAATGACGTAATTAATTCCATAACACCTGTGATAGGCATGGATAATTGCTTCACCGCCAACCTTGGTGGCCGAATAGGGGCTTTCACAATGACAAATATCAACGTCTGCCTCTGTACACCCCGTGTTATCTGAATTGCCGTACACCTCGCGGCTTGAAGCAAACAGAAAATCCTGTATCAAATGTTTTTTACAATACTCCAAAATATTGAAGAGCATTAGGAAATTATCCTTGGCCAGTTCCGGGCTGACCACCAAATTATAGACCCTTGCATTTGCGGCCAGGTGGATTACCATATCGATATCGGTCGGAAGCTGTGCCACATCTACGGGCTTACACAGATCGGCAATAATTGTCAATTCATCGATCTTCTGGTTCCAGGGATTGGGTCGGATATCCACTCCGGTAACTGAATACCCCCGTGCCAGTAACAGTTCGCAGAGCCTGGTGCCGATCGTTCCGCTGCTTCCGGTGATCAGGATTTTTTTTAATGAAATATAGATCCCAAAAACTTATTGACGATTGGTTTTATTAAGACCGTTGTTCCGGTTTTGTCATCTTTCTGAAAGCCAGAGAAAATAAATTGTAAGAACTCCCCAAAACTCTTACTCGATCTCCCCGTGATATTGTAGATCATTCATAGCAATGCCGATTGTCCTGTCATGCGATCTCCTCGACTGCTCGCTTACCGCTCAGAATCGCCTGGTCCATGTTTAGGTACTCCCATTCCCCGAATCTGCCTTTTGAGCTGATGTCGAGCTGAGTCAAATACTGGATTATGTTCCCAATATTCTGCCGGTGTTTTTGATCATATATTATGTATGCAGGTTCGAGGGTTACAACCTCTGTCGTTTGCACCCGTTTCCTCTCGCAGTCCTCCAGAATTCCGACACGTACTAGATCAGAGAGGCATTGCTCAATGAGAGTATTGCGGTTGCAGGGTCGGTGGACTGATTCGCTTATTTCGAGCTGGAGCGAACTGCAGCCGTCAGGAACCGTATGGGGAGAGAAGTTTTTTGGAATACTGAGCCTGTGAAAGATGGTGTCCTTATCTGCAAAGTAAACCCAGTGCATAGTCTCCACAGGTCCGAGATCCGGCCCCTCAAGGCCGATATTGACCGTGTGTACTATGTTAAATTTTAATCCTTCAGCGGACTGTCGAACTGTTGACGGTATTCCCCCTCCAAGCAGATGAACCAGAACCGGTAAAGGAATGGTTGAGATCAATCTACCATATCGGATGCGCCGGCCATCTGCCATTATTACCTCATGGCGGGCACCATCAATGCCAACTACGGTTGCGTTCAGTTGGAGGCGATCTTGAGGAATGAACCGTAAAAATGACTGGGAAAGGGCTTCGATGCCCCCCCTAACCGGGTAATAGAATTCCTGGTTCGGACCATATTTATTTGTTGGGGGTTGCAATGCTCCTCGCAGCACTTCACCCATTTCCGGGACAGGAACGCGTCCAGCAATCCAATCGTAGTTCATGTCCTTTAAATCCCATGCCCATTGACGCCTGTTGTACGGGACCATGAAATGTTTTGCAATACCACGGCCAAAATTCCGGAATATCCAATCCTCGAAATTTTGTGGCGACATGCCCTCTTTTTGGGTAATCTTTGCCTCAATCAATCCTATGAGGTTCTCGAAAATTACTGCAGGGGGCAGACCGAAGTTGTTCGTCTGATATGGATATTCGGTAAAAATACCATTTGTGTAGCAGTAACTCTGCCGCATCTGTTTGTGGATGTTATCTTTCAAAAGCTTGTTACAGATCAGCTCCAATGCATACGGATCTCTGGAATAGAGGATATGAATTGCATGATCGAAAGAGAACCCCTCCGAGATTTTAGTGCGGACAAGCCCCCCGATTTCAGAATTGCGTTCCAGAAGTGCATAGTCCGCATCCTCTCGCGCTTCCAGGTGATAAGCAGCTGATAATCCACAGAGCCCGGCACCAAGAATAACAGTCTGGTAATACGGAGGCATTTCATTTCTCACCATAGAAGGATTTAAGTAAAAATGATGAAATTTCTTCTACTTTGGTACACCCTTTTCGTAATCAAGAAGTCCTCGAGAAAGATATTCCAAATTTTCAAATTGACGATAGAAATTATTAATGAACTCGAAATTATCGCTGCTTTGTACTTCCTCCGTTCTAAACAAAGCCCTTATTTCGTTTTCCTTGTTTTCAATAAAAAGATTATGAAATAGAAGTGCTGAAACTCTATTCGTAAGTGTGAAATATGTAGCATTTGACTTAGATATGATCGCTTTATTCGATCCGAAAGAGACAACGTTAGAAGCATTGTCAGGTTCGTTCGTCAATGCTTGCACTTTAGGATAGTAATATGTCACTCGGATTGGACGATAAGGCTCTGCCATAATAGCACTTTCCAGTTGCTGTGGGGAAAAAGTGTCTTCAATAGAATCTTCAAATGAGAATTTGCGTAAAAATCCTGTCTGAGTTATCGATTCTTCTTTAGATCGGCAAAAGGGGGCGTATCTTCTACGAAAGGCATTACTTTGAAACCTTTCTTTATAGAGTAACGAACAATAATTTATTCCCACTCCTGAATTCGACTCTATTGCATGTTTAAGTATATCGAAAGCCGCTAATTCAGATTCCGGGACAGACGTTCTATAGATACCCTTGCAGAAAGAGTATCCTCGATCAGCAAAATGGTTTTGATTGTATTCTGTAGCCATCAATTGATGGAGAATCAGGTACTTAACTCCAAGAGTCTCGAATTGCTTGAGCAGTTTTTTAACTTTTCCCACATCTTCCGGGATGGCTGGAATTTCTATGGTGACGGTATCAATGTGCTTCAGTGCCAGTTTCACAGGAGTCAAATTATACTCACGGGCAGAAAGATCAAAGCGTATTTCATTTAGTCCGATTTGTTCTAAAATAGCAAGGCGTTCTTCTGTTACCAGATCACCATTGGTGTACATCCAAATATAATGCCTTGATCCGAAAACGTTTCTGATTTCACTAATGTATTCCGTGAGACGCTCAAAGGCCAAAAATGGCTCACCGCCCGATATCCCAATCCCGTCGTAAGGAAAAGTCTCCAAATATTGGATATATTCCTTAACCTCCCGGAATTCCACGTCTCGTATATCGTGCGGAACCGGAAACTTACCGTTTTTCTCTATTTGTTCCGTGGGACAGAAAAAGCAATTTCGAGTGCATAGCCTGTTCAGGTAAAGACAAGACCATGTTCCGTTTATGCAGGTTACGCAGCCGGGGGATAAATTACCCAAGTAAGGCTTTGATAAATTATTCGATGCATATTGAATGTTTTGCTTTGTAAAAAAATCAAGGAACTGTCTCCTTTTTATCATCTGGTCTTCGAACATTTTTAGAGTTTATATATCGGTTTGATCATCAACAAACTAGATGGATAATGACAATACCCTATATGTGAAAGACAAATATCCGCATCTTATGAGCAACTGACCAGAATCCCATCCACTTTTAGCGAAATTAAACGGGTGGAGAGGGGGGAGCTGGATTAAAGGCACTGCCTGCACCTTCAGGGAAGTTTCCCCCTCCTCCTTCCGTCACTTCCTTAACACTGCCCAGTTTCTTTATGATTGGCGTTTGGTACGGTTGTTTCTTCATTGTTTTTCTCATTTTATTCATTTCCTCTATGGGTTATAATTGTATTGTCGAATCTTCTCGCTAACAGGGTTATAATAGAATCACCGACAGGATGCCAAACCATGATACGTCTTCAAGAATCAATCAGCTCCCAGCCACATCGATGACACTTCACTGAATTCTTGTCAACATGCTAACTACCTCATCCCTAGTTGTCACCCGCTTTTGTGCGGAAGGGGGATAAGACAGAATCATGCGGAAAATGATATGAGCTCAGGTATCATGTAGGGTGAGAGTGGATGAGAAACGCTACTACAGCGCGAATATTAGGACGAAACAATCAGTATTTAAGCCGATAAGATTTTGCTATAAATGTCTACTTTATCTCAGATTGATGGAAACCAGGCTTGATGATGTTCGAACAAATGTTCATGAGAATCCCTAGATTGGACAAATTGAGGCACCGTCTAGTCTGGAAAATGTATTATAAAACCCCACCAAGGGGCCACCGGCTTGCCATGATGTTTCTAGTACAACCTCGCTTGGCACTATTAGGTGTTCCGATCATCGCTGTCACAGGAACAAATGGGAAAACTACGATCGTTCGCCTCCTGACACGAATCTACCGGAATGCTGGATATAATATAGCGTCATGCAGCACCTTTGGAGTCACTCACAACGGGCAATTCATTTCCAGAGAGGATGAGGCTTTAGGCTGGGGTGCCTGGAAGGCAGCCAAATGCCCGAATGTCGATCTGCTGATTCTTGAGGTGGCCCGGGGCGGTCTTACCTGGCTCGGGCTCGGTTTCAAAAAATGCCAGGTCGGGATTGTGACCAACGTCTATGAAGATCACCTAGGGTACGATGGAATTCATACGCTGGAACAGATGGCAGAGCTAAAATCTGCGGTTCCGAAAGCAACGGAAAAATGCGGTGCAGTCATCCTTAACGCCGATGATCCGCTCGTCAGAGGGATGGCCGGAACGAGCAAGGCTGAGCCCATCTATTTCGGGCTGAACAAGAATTACAAGGAGTTCGATAAAGTTTTCTTCCTGAAAGGGAACTCCATCTGGAAAAAAATTGGAACAGATGAGGAGTCTGTCATCGATATAAAAGAGATACCCATCACTCTTAATGGAGAGCAGAGCTTCAACGTAGCCAATGTTATGGCGGTCCTGGCCGCGGTGGAAGGTGCGAGGAAGTTTATTCCCGTCGACAATGCGGTGGTAATAAAGACACTAAAAGAATTCGGCACACGACCACATGACAATTTGGGAAGGTTCCATATAATCACTTTCCAAGGTGAGCGGGTTATCCTTTGCAATGCAAAGAATCCCACAAGCTTTCGTTTCGAAATCGAAGTGATCATGAAGATCAAGGAAAAAGAAGGATTTGACCACATCGCTGGGATCCTCTCTGCGCCTGGCAACAGGAACAACCGGTACTATCAAGAGATGTCCGAGATAGTATCGCATGTTTGCGACCTGGTGCTTGTGTCTCCGCCGAAGAACCATTACCTGAGAGGAAAGCATCCAAAAGAAATCGTGAACCTCCTTTCGAGCAGGATACCCCAAAACAAGATTGTGGTTGACAAGGATTTT
>JAJRAP010000317.1 GCA_028679855.1 Candidatus Methanoperedens sp. | reverse complement strand
CTATGCTGCAGGAACTTCCCTGTTTTGACAGAAGAAGAGTCACTTACTCTAATAAGGAAAGTCAAAAAGGAATATGGGCTTGAACTTGATGTGAAAAAATATTTCAGGAAGGCAGAAGGGGAGCACAGGCTCTATTATGCGGTAAAGATGATAAAGGGGCAGTGCATATTTCTTAACAGGGAAAAAAGATGCCGCATATACAGATGCCGTCCCAAGCTTTGCGAACTGTATCCTGCGGTCGATGTGGACGCGGTGGATGAGAACTGCCCGGATGTCGGGAAAAAAAAAATCTCACAAAAGGTACTGGATGCCCTGAAGAAGAGATATGCCGAAGAGGTCGATGAGAGTATAAAAAAAGAAAAGACGTTCAAGTTCGTTTAATCCGCAATACTTTTCAACTTCCCCGACCTACTCTTGTCCATGATCCTGGGCATCGACATCGGAGGCGCGAACACCAAGATAGCATCTTCTGACGGAAAGCATGTTGAGCTGCATTACCTGCCACTGTGGAAAAAATCAATGCTTCCAGAGGCGCTTCTTGATATCTCGGCGCGCCTTGTACCTGAAAAAGTGGCAGTGGTGATAACAGGCGAGCTTGCAGATTGTTTTCCAGATAAGGATGCGGGGCTGTCTTACATCATCGACGCTGTGAACAATGCATTCAGTGAGGCATGGTTCCTCGATAGCAGCGGCGCGTTCACAAAAGAGAAAAAGCGCAACATTGCAGCAGCCAACTGGATGGCATCTGCGCTCATTGTGGGAAGGGATTTCGGGGACAGCATCTTCGTGGATACAGGTTCGACCACCACGGACATAATCCCGATAAAGAACGGAAAGCCTCTTGCCGCAGTTACGGATTTTGAGCGCCTTAAGAAGAGCGAGCTTGTCTATTCGGGCGCGCTTCGCACCAGCATCGCGGCGCTCCTCGATAATGTTGATGTTAGCGGCGCCAGCTCTCGCACCTCATCCGAACTTTTTGCCATAACCGCAGATGCGTACCTTGTTCTAGGAAAGATATCACAGGATGATTACACCTGCGATACGCCCGACGGGGCGGGAAAAACAGTACTTGATGCAAGGCGGCGGCTTGCGCGTGTGGTGTGCGCTGACCTGACGGAGATAAAAGAGGAGGATATCGTTTCGATAGCGCATCAGGTAATGGAAAAGCAGGTAATGGATATTGCGGATGCGATAAATGAAGTTGCACAGAGCCATGAGCTGGAAACGATAGTTGCGTGCGGTCTGGGGGAGTTCCTGATCAAAGAGGCGGTGGATGAGCTTGAATTTAATATTATCCTGATATCAGAGAGATATGGAAAAGAACTCTCAAAGGTATTTCCTGCTTATGCAGTTGCGCGGCTGGTAGAGGAGATGTAATTTTATATTAATTGCTCGGCTCTCAAGGTAATTAAAACTGCTAAGCTATCGCAAAAAGTCTATATATTATAAAATTAAAATTGAGAGTGACCTTTGTAGTAAAGATACCACCACTCCCCAACCCACCTATTTTTCTCTCTTTGCTGCAAAGGTTCTATATTTTCTATATTTAAATTACTTTTCCCGAACTTTACCCAAACGCATAAAGCAAATCTGAAATCAATTAACAATTACAATAACCATACCAATAAAATGAACGAGATCATGAAGGTATTGACGATAATTGCAACGATATTTATTCCCCTTACTTTCATAGCAGGTGTTTATGGGATGAATTTCGAATACATGCCTGAACTTAAGTGGCGCTGGGGTTATTCAGTTGTATGGTTTGTAATGCTGATCATTGGTATTTCAATGCTGGTATCTTATTTCACCACACTCAATCTTCGAATAAGAAGACCTCCTCTATTCTTGAGTGCAATATCTTAGATATATCGTATGCAAGTTTTAATGAGGGATTATATTTTCCCTTCTCTAAAAAGACTATCGTCTCTCTCCTTACACCAACTAATTTGGCAAGCTCGTCCTGGGTCAGATCGTATCTTGCCCGAAGCTCTTTAATCCTGGTTTTCATCTGCCCCCTTTTCATACCTGTGATATGTCCAGACATATAATATAGAAGCCAGTTTACCAAACAGGTTTTCATAATACAGCGCAAGCCAGAGGATGCCCCATAGTGCAAAAAAAATGCCTGTGAGACACGACGATTCAAGATCTCCTTTGCTTTCATTCTATTCGCCTTTCCATTTATAGTACCGGTACAGAATAATATACGACAGCAGACCGATTAAATATAGACTATTGGCAGCATCGAATAGCTCATAAGAAGGTGTCAGCGATGGTGAGAGCTTGAACATTCTAAGGAACACGATGATCGCTGCGATAGACATCAGTATCAGGAATGAATGATACCCCGCTTTTTCTGCATTCTTTACCAGACTCTCATCGTGCACCAGGTCGCATCCCGGTTTTGAAGCGGCGAACAAGGCTATCAATAGTCCTATAAATCCGCCGAGGATAAGAATGAATCCGAGAACACCCATTGGCTCGATAAAGAAAAAAAGGAAAAATCCAATAAGGATTCCGGCAGAGCTTATTCCAATGAATTTTAAGATGTCGGGTCTGAATTCTATTTTGAATCTCATTCCACATCACCTTTTTTCAAAAAATAGTAGCTTATTACACCCCACGAAAATATCCCGATATTTGCGAGTATGAATGGCGTCAGGCGAGAATCCTTTGTTGCCATCCAGAAACTCTCGACTCCGCCTAATAGAAGCAGGCATCCTAAAAGAATCAGAAGTGCATATAAGCTCGCTTTTGCACCAGCTTTCCTTGTTCGCTCGTCTCCCACAACTCCTATTCCTGGCATTGACATCCAGAGAAAAGAAGCTATGCCGATGTCCAATCCTATAAGAATGGAGACAATTGCGTTTTGATCATATGTCGGATTCCCTTCTGAGATGTTTCGTATTATTTTGAGCATTCCAATTACAGCTAAGAAAATGCTCCCGATAAGCAGACACAAATTCCACAAATAAAAACTGTCTTTCCTGAATTTCATTACACGTCACCCTTTCTTAAGAAATAACATCTGAAAATTGTTGCGACCAGGATTGTCACAGCCATTGTTGAAATAAGAGCCGTGGATACTGTCAATTTGACCATATAATGATCCAGCAGAATAAGTAAGGACATGAAGGCGAACGTAGTCATCCAGGCATAAGCCAGCGCAAAAGCGTTGAGCGTCATCGTTCTCTCATCCCTGTCCGGTCCTTCACCGAATTTAAGATGCTTCACCGCGCTTCCGATTATGAGTGCTATGCTAGTTGCCACAAATCCACTGGTCAGCGGACTGTAAACGCCGTTCCAGATGATCTCCACCGCTATACCAAGAAGCAGCAGCGCAATTCCCAGGGCTATACGAATATTATTTTCCATGCTT
>JAJRAP010000316.1 GCA_028679855.1 Candidatus Methanoperedens sp. | reverse complement strand
GAGGTCGCTGTATCAAGCCGTTTTGCCCCTATGGAATCCAGTTCATCAATGAATATGATGCTCGGCGCCTTTTCTTTAGCCATCTTGAAGAGGTCGCGCACAAGCCTTGCGCCCTCTCCGATGTATTTCTGGACAAGTTCAGAACCCACTATCCTGATAAATGTGGTTTTGGTCTGTCCTGCTACGGCTTTTGCCAGCAGCGTCTTGCCTGTTCCCGGGGGACCATATAGCAGAACACCTTTAGGTGGTTCTATTCCAATTCTTTCAAACACTTCCGGCCTTGTAAGCGGTATCTCCACTGCCTCCCTCAATTCACGAATCTGTTCATCCAGTCCTCCTATTTCGGAATATGATATGTCGGGTTTCTCCAAAACTTCCATACCGTTCACGAATGGATCGCGGGAAGATGGCAGGATGCTGGTCACCGCAAGGGTCTGGTAATTTAGTGAAACCCTTGTCCCGGGCACCAGATCTGAGCTATTTATGAACTGCGAAGCCCCTACTACGAACTGGGGGCCTGTACTGCTTCTGATAACCACTTTATTACCATCAAGAACATCTATGACACTACCAACGACCTGTGGTGTCATTTTAAGCCTTTCAAGTTCGCTCTTGAGCTGGCGGATCTCTCTTTCGTACTTGAGTTTCTGGTTCTCAGTAAACCGTTTCTCAAGTTCGATCTTGTTTGCCTGCTCCCTCAGGAGATTGTTCCTCTCTTCTAGCATCTTGATCCGGTCCATCAGATATCTGGAAAAGTCATCGTTTCCTATTCCGATCTGGATTTCTCGGTTTTCCTGGGTCTCAGACATATTCGTCTCCGAATGATATTTAAGCGTGGACGGTATATAGAGTTTTCGTCAGAAATGCAATGTGAAATATGCGGTATAGATATTAAAGGAGCACCGATAAGGGCGACAGTTGAAGGGACGGTTCTGGATCTATGCAGCAAATGTGCCCGTTATGGAAAAGTGTCGGATAAGTGGACGCCGGTCTCAAGAAAGATAATGCCCACAGAAAGGACGATAGTAACCCATAAACCCAGACGTGATGCCTTTGATAAACTTGGGGACGAATTAATCTCGGATTATGCCGGTATGATCAGGAAAGCAAGGGAATCGCAGGGCTTAACGATAGAAGAACTGGCTTCAAAGATGATGGAGAAATCCACACTGCTTCGTAAGATAGAGCGCAAGGAACTTGTGCCAGAGGATTCGATAAGAAAAAAGCTTGAAACTGCGCTGAATATCAAACTGACGGAAAGAGTATCTTCACAGGACCAGCGCGGGGGCGGGTTCATAAGAGGAACCACGCTTGGAGATGTGGCTATTATTAAGAAAAAGATGAAATAGCACAACATATAAACACTTCAAAGAACATTACTACACTATAGGAAGAAATACACATGGAACTCAGGATGCCGGTAAAAGATATAATGACAAGGAACGTTGTGACTGTTGACATCAAAAGCGATGTCCCGCAATTAGCCCAAAAAATGCTGGAGCTTGATGTTGGCAGTGTCATTATTACGGATAGAAAACACCCGATAGGAATTGTCACTGAACGCGATATTGTTAGAAAGATAATAACCAAGAATATTAAACCCGGTGCTATTTCAATAAGGGAATTGATGACAACCCCTTTGATAACCGTATCTGCCACTGAGGACGTCACGGAAGCCATGCATATGATGGTCAAAATGAAGATCCGAAGGTTACCTGTAGTGGAAATGGGAGGGCTGATAGGTATTGTTACGGATATCGACCTTATCGCAGTTTCCGCAGAAATGGGGAGCATCTTCTCGGACCTTATAAAGATGCACCGCGAAAAGATCTTTGCATTCGAAACACCTCAAAGGATTCACCGGGGTATCTGTGAGGAATGCGGGGATAACGTTGATGATCTGCTACTTGTGAACGGCAAACTGCTTTGCGAGAGCTGCGCAGAGACTTAGGACCGTAAAACAAAATATATATACATGATAAAAGGAGGTATCATTATGAAAGTGGAAGACATAATGACAAAGAACCCTGTTTTTTTGCATGATGCCGATTTCATGACACATGCGCGTCAAATGATAAGAGACCATAATAAACGCACCCTGCCCGTTGTGGATTCAAAGAACCGCGTTATAGGCACACTTTCTGAAAAGGATGCTTTAAGCATTTATTCTACGAAATCCAACGTCACAGTGGAAGGTTTTACTTCAGAGGTCCCTGAGGTGTATCCTGACATGGATATGATGCATGCTGCAAAATTAATGGTGGATGCAGACATGGGCCGCGTCCCTGTGATAAGATCAAGTCATGATAAAACACTTGTAGGTATCCTGAGCACAGTGGATATCTTCAGGAACCTTAAGTCGGAAAATATACCTAAAAAGATCGTTGAGGACGTAATGACCAGAGATGTAAAATCGTGCTCCCCCCGGGACAGTATCGCCAGAGTATGGCTGAATATGAAAGAGATGGGCTTTTCCGGATTTCCTGTTGTAAAGGACGGTCAGCTTGTCGGGATGGTGACAAGACGAAATATTATCAGGGCAGGATATGCAAGGATCGAAAGAGAAGATGAGCATGGGACAAAATCTACAATGTCCCCTCCTGTTGAAAAAGTAATGAGCTCTCCAGCGTATACGCTTTCTCCCCAGGCAACTTTAAAAGAAGCCATCCAGGCATTCCT
>JAJRAP010000315.1 GCA_028679855.1 Candidatus Methanoperedens sp. | reverse complement strand
TCGCCCAGGGGGATTACATAAGCATCCATGTTATTTATTCCAAGCTTCTTTGCAGCTACTACCCTGTGGTGACCGTCCACAAGGATCAGTTTATTTGTTTTTTTTATTACGACTATAGGTTCAGCCAGCCCTTTTCGAAGCTCGTAGATCCTTCCGTCAAGCTCATCCGCATAGACCTTAGATTGCGTGGGTATGAGTTCATTGATATTGACAGTTTCCCGTATGACATCAACATGGATATTGTGAATAGCCTCAAGCGTCTTCTTGAGCGTCCAGACCTTCTGCGGGCTCGTCCTTTCAATATGCGAGCGTATGACATCAGTATTCGTAATGATACCGCGCAGGTGCTCATCAGCGTCCACCACAGGTAGTTTCGACTTGCCAGACCTGAATATGACACGCGCCACATCGCTCATATCCATATCCGTATCCGCAACAAGCATATCCCGGCTCATTATCCCGGAGACTTTCTCGTCAAAGCCTTTTTCAAGCATATCAGCTGCAGATATGTACCCTATTACCCTGTTCTCACGCACCACTGGAAAACCGTCATGACCTGTTTTCTTTATAAGCTTTATGACATCCCTGACCTTATCTTCAGGTGAAACCGTGTTCACTTCAGTTGTCATGTAGTCCTTGACTTTGGGGTGGTCTGCCATTATAGTACCTTTTCAAGTAATTGGTTCTTCTTCCGTAAAAAATATTGCATTATGAACAACCATCTTTATTACCTATCGGTATCATTTTTTATAGGGTGAACAAAATGAACGAAAATAATCTCAAAATTCCTGATATTCTTAAAGAGGCAATTTCAATAGAGATATACGGAATGGAATATTATTCGATATTCAGCGAACTCGTTGAGGATGAGAATGCAAAATCGCTCCTGAGGGGACTTGCGCGGGATGAAGAGGAACACAGGGAACACCTTGAAAAAGAGTACAAAATATTATCAGGGAAACCTGTTGATATCAAGACCCTGGATAAAGAGAACAGGGAAAAGGCGCGGCATATATTTCCTGAGTCAATGGAACCACTGGGCATAGAAGAAACTAAGGACGTCCTTAAACTTGGAATAAGAACTGAAGAGAGGTCTATCGAATTATATTCAAATAGCGCAAAAAGAAAAGACGCAGGGGGAAGTAAGGACATGTTCCTGAAACTCGCCGGTTTTGAGAAAGGGCATAAGGATTTGCTTGAAGATGCACTGTATTACCTCGACCAGGGGGGCTCCTGGTATGGCTATTCCCCGCCCACCTTAGAGGGATGAATGAGCCTGCTCTTTGGCACAGCAGGTACGCCGCGCAGTTCCAGAGGGATTGACAGTATTTCGGGAATCAGGCGCGTCCATGAACTCGGTCTTGGATGCATGGAACTTGAGTTCGTAAGGGGCGTTAAGATGGGAGAAAAAACTGCGCGGAAAGTTTTTGATATTGCCCAGCAGCTTGGCATAAGATTGAGCGTGCATGCGCCGTATTACATCAACCTTAATGCAGAAGGCGAGACGCTTGAAGCGAGCAAGGAGCGTATCCTTAACTCAGCAAGGATAGGTCATATCTGCGGGGCAAAGAGCGTGGTGATACACGCGGGTTTTATACAGAAGCAATCGCGTGAGGCTGTTTATGAAAAAATAAAAAAAGCGATCGTTGAAATCAAGGAGCGATTAAAAAGCGAAGGTGTAGACATCACGCTTCGCATAGAGACGATGGGTCGGGGTTCACAGTTCGGTAGCCTTGAGGAGGCGCTTGCCATAACTGAAGTGGGCGGAGTCCTGCCGTGCATTGATTTTTCTCATCTTCATGCAGTGACAGGGAAGAATAATTCCAGAGAAGAATTCGCTTCGATCCTGGCGCGCGTGGAAGAAAAACTGGGACGCAGGGGGCTTGATGATATGCATATCCACGTCTCCGGGATAGAGTACTCGGATAAAGGAGAGAAAAATCATCTTATTTTTGCTGAATCAGATTTTAAATATAAGGAACTGGCGCAGGCTTTTGTGGAGTTTGATATCAAAGGGATGGTGATATGCGAGAGCCCGAACCTGGAGGAGGATGCGCTGGTGTTGAAAAGGGAGTACTATAGTATCATTAAACCGTTGCCTTGACCCCCCAAAATACCTTTTTTTGTAATTTTTTAAACCGCAGATGAATGCAGATGCAGGCAATCGAGTTCATCAGTGTTGTACTGACAGCGACTCATAGATGCTTATGAGAATGCTGAACCGGTTCCTTATTTTCATTGGTTTGTCGTCTCAAAATAGATTACTTTCACTCCGGAAAGAACTCCGCCACGACAGGCATACAGTTTCTTTGCTGACAGACCACCTCGTAATAACTCCAAATATTGACCATGTGCACATATTTTTCCAGTATGAGGAAGGAGTTCCCGCATCTTCGGGATTGGTGTGAAGGTCATCTCTTGTCTTCTGGATGCTACCACGGCTCTGCAGGACAGGGCTGGGAAGTTGTGGAGAAATACATTTCTTCGCAGAATTGTGTTGGTGGTGAGAAAGGTTTATAAGCAAAAAACGATAGCAAGCCAATGTACTTAAGTACGGGGTATAGTGACTGCGAAATGACTGATTCATGCCGGTATGAAAAAGTCAAATTTCATGTTTCATCTGTGAATCACTGATTCATAGGAAAGATAAATATAGTCTAAAAATCAACTCAAAAAAATAGAAAAATGCGCACTTTCATTATTATCAATAATCATAATAAACAATATAAAAGGATGGAGGAAAATAGTATGAAGAATATAATAACTATTTGTCTGATCGGATCCATTTTGTTCTTTGCTGGGAGTGTTGAGGGTGTTGGCGAGATCTTGGAACTGGAGCAGACCTCTACACAGACGCCAGAATCACCTGCGTATTGGCCCACTGAAGGCTGGCAATCCTCAACCCCTGAGCGACAGGGGATGAACTCTGAGCAATTGGCTGAAGCATTGGATTTCCTCCAAGAACAAGACGACTTTAACATTCACAGCCTTTTGATAATACGCAATGGCTACATCGTAACAGATGCCTACTTTGAGCCTTTTACTCAAGGTTCTGTACACGACACTGCCTCGGTTACCAAAAGTTTCACGGCGACATTGGTCGGCATTGCTATTGATAAGGGGTACATCGAAAGCGTGCATCAACCAGTCCTGGACTTTTTCCCAGAACGAACCGTAGCGAATGTTGACACGAACAAGGAAAAGATGACGGTGGAACATCTTCTCACCATGCGCTCTGGTCTTGAGTGTATTAACCAGCCAACTGAGGTCACTCTCTTCCGGATGATGGAAAGTCCTGATTGGATTCAATTTACGCTCGATCTGCCTGTGAAAGAAGAACCGGGAACCCGCTTCGTCTACTGCAGCAGCAATGTTCACCTCCTATCAACAATCATCAGCAAGACCACTGGGATGAACGCGTTAGCTTTCGCCCGGGAGCACCTCTTTGAACCTCTGGGCATCTCTAATGTAAGCTGGCCGTCTGATCCAGAGGGAAACAACCACGGGTGGGGCGATCTTCGTATGACTCCCCACGATATGGCCAAACTTGGGTACCTCTATTTAAATGAGGGGGGGTGGGACGGCCGAAAGGTGCTGTCTCCTGCTTGGGTAACGGCGGCAACGAGTGTCCCGGAGAATGCCAGTGTTGTTAATTATGGTTATCTGTGGTGGCTCGTGCCTGAGTATCCTGATGTCTATTACGCAGATGGCCGGGGTGGGCAGAGAATTTTCGTTCTGCCCGATCAGGATATGGTTGTCGTCACTACCGGCGGAGGCGGACGAGACCAGTATAGAGTACTTGAAACATTGCTGACCTCCTATATCCTTCCAGCAGCAGAATCCGAAACTCCGCTGCCTGCCAATCCCGAAGGAGTGGCCTTGCTGGAATCTAAAATTCAACAAGTAGCGATAGCCCAGGCCGAATCCGAACCGGTCCCTCCTTTGCCGGAGATAGCCGGGAGGGTGTCGGGGCAAACGTATGTACTGGATGCCAATCAGTTGGGCTTACAGTCTCTTTCTTTGACTTTTCAGGAGGAGGAAGAAGGATTGTTAAACTTAACTTTTATTGACGGGAATCAGGTGGAGTATCTGGTCGGGCTGGATAATGTCTTTCGCATCTCTCCTGGAAGGTTCGGCCTCCCTGCGGCAGCGAAAGGATGGTGGGAGTCAGAAAATGTTTATGTAATCCATATCGACGAAATAGGAAATATAAATCAGTGGCGAATAAATGCGACCTTTGAAGACGATCAAGTGACCGTCCAGATGCAGGATCTGACGGGGCTAGGCAGCGTGACACTTGTCGGTCAGCTTGAGAGAACACTACCTCCAACACCAGCATTTGTGGCAATATTTGCAATCGCCGGGATATCGGTAATAGTATGGCTTTTGAGAAGAAGAAAATAAACTTCTTTCTCTATATTTTATACCGACTGAGATATAACTGAAACATCATAAAACATTATAAGCAGAAAAAGCAGCTAATGGCAAAGGGATGCACCCGAATTCCATTCGGGTGTGGCGCGGCTTGAAGCACAGGAAAGAAAGAATGAACAAAAAGGATATCAAATATGAATGTAACGGCACATATCCACCGGGGTTAAAATCCCACCATGAGG
>JAJRAP010000314.1 GCA_028679855.1 Candidatus Methanoperedens sp. | reverse complement strand
ATTTCCGGGTCAGAACCATGCGGGATAAAAACCGATACATCCCGTGTAACTGTTCTCAGGGAGGTGGTTTTCCAGGCTTTCAACTCCTGTTCATCCAGCAGCCGAACATTCTCTATTAGAAGCTCGGTCGTTTTTCCTCCCCGCTCTAAAATAACACTTCTGGGACCTACTTTTTTCACGTTCCCATAGTGTACAACTCCAGAATAAATATGCTTGAGCGCACGCTCCTTTCCAATTCCGCGCACGAGCTCATCATGCTCTGCTATCTTTGTGCCTATGAGTTTCTCAGACCTGCGAAGCGCAGACTCTGTATCCCCGAAATGAGCAGCTGCTTTTTTCATGTTGTTCACGAAAGCCTCGATGTCTTTATTTTTCACCATGTCTGAAATCCGGTTGCACTGGTCGATATAAGCCCTGTGCACCTTCGCTACCTCAGGGTTCATCTGGATCATGGCATAGAGATACGGGTTCTGCGCCAGTATCCGTCCCACAAGATCAAGCATGATGTCGTACATCGGACTCATGAACCGTCTTGATCTTGCCACATCGAATTCAAGCTCCATGAACACGGAACCAATGGATATGTATGCGAAATGCGTGAGCCCCTGCACAACTGCCATCATCCTGTCATGCTCTGATGCATCCATGATCTCGATATGCGCGCCGTTTTCCTCATACAGGCTCCTGATTACAGGGAACCATCTCTTGCTCCTTGCCTCGATCGGTGTAAAGATGACGATCTGCCCCCTGATATCCGGTATTGACGGACCGAACATGGGATGAGTGCCAAGTATCTCCACATCCCTGGGTGAATACTTTAACATGGCTTCCACTGGTCCGGTCTTAACTGATGTTATATCCATCAGCAGGCTCCCCGCCTTCATTTTTGGAGCGATATCCTTAATGGTCTTTTCCGCGATGTTTATGGGAACCGATATCATGACTATATCGCTTGTTTCCAACTCGCCTTCAAGGTCGTCAGCAAACCGTACACACAGAGACTCAGCTATGTCTTTTCTCTTATTTACGCCCCATATCGTCACTTCAAAGCCGTGTTTTTTGTAGAATTTCACGAACCACCTACCGGTTTCGCCAGTTCCACCAATTATCAGTATTTTCATGCCAGTTTTTCCCTCACGGCTTTTTCCATGATGTCAACAGGCGGCATCCTTTCTGTCCATATTTTAAAAGATTCGACACCCTGGAACACTAGCATCATCACGCCATCTATGGTTGTGGCACCTGCCTTTTTTGCTTCCTTAAGCAACAGGGTGTTTTGCGGGTTATAGACAATATCGAATACTACAAGGTCTTTGTGCATCATTTCAGATGTTACAATGGTCTCGGATATTTTCGGGTACATTCCGACAGATGTTGAGTTTATCAGGATATCGCTATCGCTTATTAAGTCCTTCAGATCTTCAAACCCTGAAGCTTTAGCTTTTCCGATCTTTATCACGTCTTTTACAAGTGCTTCTGCCCTATCTATCGTGCGGTTGGCAATGGTGACCTTTGCACCGTCCTTTGCTAGCTCAAAAGCGATAGCTCGTGCTGCACCACCTGCACCAAGCAGCAGGACGTTCTTTCCTTTTATTTCTATCCCCCTGCGAGCAAGGGCCATTTTTGCCCCGATGCCATCCGTATTATATCCTACCATCCCTTCCTTAAGATCAACCGTGTTCACGGCGCCGATCTGTCTTGCAAGCTCAGTGGGCTTTACGATATCCAGAGCTTTTTCCTTTAAAGGTATTGTAAGGTTGAGCCCCCCGAATCCAAGCACACTGGCGCCGTACAGGGCTTTTTCCAGATTTTCGGTACTAACCCTGAATGCATGATATTCGCAGTCCATGCCAAGGGCTTTGAAGACTGCATTATGCATAACAGGAGAAAGACTATGCGACACCGGGTCACCGAGCACACCAAACAATTTCATGCATCTTAATTATTGGTGATGGTTAAAAAGTATTTTGATTTTGTAATTCTCGCTCATGAGAGCAGAATGCAAAGCATTTAACCTTTTAACATAATTACAGCTTCCAGATGAAAAAGTCAAATATTATTGTTCAGATAATTATCGGCATTACAATTATCATTTTTATTCTGAACAAACTCGATCTAAGCGACGTGGTTTCCACCCTCAAGAGAACAAAACCACATTTCTTTATTCTTGCCTGCATTTCTTATGTTCTTTTGAATGTTGTCCTCACATCGCGCTTAAGATATCTCCTTGCCAGGATAGGATACAGGTTTAAATTTATCGATGTGTTTTTTTCACACATGGGTGGGATGATGGTAGGCGATATCACTCCGGGGCGGAGCGGATATTTTCTGACCCCGTCCCTTCTGAAAAAAAAAGTTGGAAGCAAGGTAACAGACGGCATGGCATGCATTTTTGCGCCGCAGGGTATTGAGTTCATCCTTAAAGTCGGGGGCGCGGTTGCTGCCATCATATATCTTTCCACTTTTCCCGGGATCAGCAATGACATTCTCATCTCAGCAGCGATAGGGGCGGCTTTCCTGCTGGTCGTGGGTATTTTTATGCTGATAATAGCTTTCAGGGACGAGAAATTAACTTCAAGTTTCATGGGCAGGCTACCGTTCTTTAAAAATTATACCACAAACCTGTCGTCTTTTAAAGAAAGGAACATCGGGATAAAGGAGAACTTCAATGCCATTTTGTTATTTACATTGATCGGATGGGTTTTCGCGGCGCTGCACTGGTATTTTTTGGGAAAAGCCCTCGGATTGGAACTATCATATTTTGATTTCTTCCTTCTCCACCCGCTCCTGAGCATACTGATGTTCGTGCCAATATCGCCCGCAGGTTTCGGGCTGCTGGAAGGCGGAGCCATCCTTTTATTTTCCCTGTTCACGATCTCAGGTGAACCTGCAATGGCTTTTATATTGCTTATGAGAGCAAGCATCCTGCTGGTCGATATGCTCGGTCTTAAAACAATTCTTTCTTCCCTGCGCGACCAGGAAATCTGATCCGATCATAACTTTATACCAGGCACTATCCTCTTTGCCACTTCCCTGTAAGCTGCCACAAGGTCTCCCTTGTCGAACCTGAAGACGTCCTTATCAAGTGATTCTCCAGTCGTCCTGTCCCAGAACCTGCATGTGTCGCATGATATTTCATCAGCCAGTACTATCTTTCCTTTGAGCCTTCCGAACTCGAGCTTGAAGTCGGGGAGCAGTAGATTCTTTTCTGCAAGGTATTCAACAAGTATCGAATTGATCTTTAAGGCAAGTTTGCGTATCTCTGCAAGTTCAGCCTTTGTTGCAAGTCCCATGGCAAGCGCCATGTCGTCATTTATCATTGGATCGCCAAACTTGTCGCTCTTGTAATCGAAAATAATGACCGGGGGTTCAAGTCTGTCGCCTGTCTTAAAGGGGTATTTCTTTGTAAGGGAGCCGGCTGCGATATTCCTCACGACGACCTCTATTTTAACGATATCTACTGCGTCAACTACCATCTCGGTTTCAGAAAACATGCTGTCAAAATGCGTCTTTATTCCTTTTTCCTCAAGCAATTTAAAGAGTGTCCGTGAAATCCGGGCATTGTAGTATCCTTTTTTAGGCGCTTCGCTTTTTTTCTTTCCATCAAAAGCCGTAAGGCTGTTCCTGAATTCCATTATGAGCTTGTCCGGGTTGTCTGTTTTGAATACGGTTTTTGCCTTACCTGAATAAAGCGCCTCTTGCTTGATCATGATTCGTCTTGAGGTGGTTTAAAGGATATAAAAGAGACGCTGGGGCAGGATATAAATGGTATGAGTTTATAATGCTGGAATATGGATACACTGGATGGGTTTGAGGGGTTGCAGATAGTATTTTCGAATTTGCTTTGTTAACAACAAAATATATCTATACAAATAGTATATTAAAAGACGTGAAGCCATGAAAAAAATTAACACGTTTATAATAACAGTTTTATTGATAGCTCTATTGACCAACCCTGTTTTTGTATTTGCCGGAATGGGCGGAAACAATTCAGGAGCAATAACGGGTTACATCACTCAAAACGACCAGGGAAACATTGGTCTGGCAAATACGACACAGTCAGACCAGAACATCATTTTGGTCCAGCATCTCATCGAGGTGGATGCAGCCAAATTCGAAGAGCAAAACAGGATATATGTGCGCGAAACACAGATCTTTAAGAATATCGGGGATATGAATTTCCAGGGCACGCTAAGGACATGGGTTCCTGACGGACTTGAAGGACTGAACGTCGGAAAAGTTCCAATGGTGATGGGCGGCACCGTCGTACCCATGAATGCTACGCAGAATGGGAACATTATAAGCTGGAATGATACTATTAAAGCAAATGACCCCCTTCCCCCGCTGTATGCATTGGAATATGTACTTTCTGCTGAACCTGAAGGGACTTTAAGCAAGTCGAAGTATTATTCAAAAAAACTTGTGTATCCTACATTGATCAATAAAGTTCCTTTGAGCTTTGTACTTAAGGTAACAAAAGGCAGCGCAGAAACCATAACTTTGAAAGATGAACTTGGAAGTAGCATTTTATCATCAGGGAATCCGATGGACGAAGATAATAGCGTTCTATATACATGGGAAACCCCTCAATTCAAGGAGATAAAGATCGAACTTTCAAAGTCCGCGATAGACCTTTCACAGATAGGGCTTTATTTGATCATCGGCATGCTGATTGTGCTTGTACTGGCATATCCAGTGATCAGGAAAAAGAGTCCAAAGCTAATGGAATTTGAAGAGAAAATAAGGAATGCTCTTAAAAGAGAACCCGATAGTGAAGAACAACAGGAAAATGAAGAGGAAAAAAGCGAACTTGTTGCAAAGCTTGAAGAACTTGAAAAAGATTATGCTTCAGGTAACCTGATTGATGAAGAATATGAGGAATTGAAGAATTCATATCAGAAAAAGCTCAAGAAATAATCATGTATCCTTGGATCATCAGTAAGTTCTGGATGGAATGCAAGGGCAATCATATTTTTTTCCCTTGCTGCAATAATAACACCATTGTACTCTGAGAGGACTTCCACATCTTTACCGAACCCGGTGATGCTTGGCGCCCGGATAAACACCGCATTGAAAGGTGATTCAAGACCTTTAAAATCGATCAAGCATTCAAATGATTCTTTCTGGCGCCCGAAGGCGTTCCTGTTCACCGTGATATCCATAAGGGAAAGAAGTGACTGCCCTGTTTTTTTAACCTGTTCATCCCCCCTCTTTGCAAGAAGCACGAGGCCGGCGCAAGTCCCCATTATCGGGACGCCTGCTTGCGCGACTTTTCTTATCTCCTCAGAGATGCCTTCTTTTCCCATCAATCTTCCCAGCGTTGTGCTTTCACCACCTGGAAGGATCAATGCATCGCAGGTGGGGACCAGACCTTTATGTTTTATCTTTATGACCTCGGCTCTGCGGCATGCCCTGTCAAGCGCTCTTTGAATAGCATTCACATGCTCTTCGACATTGCCCTGAATTGCTATGACACCGATGCGCATGCATCCAGAATTAATGGGCAGGAATATAAATTGTTTTGTTATTAACAATATTTTTAATTTATAACAACCTTTACATATCTGCGCCAGTATTATAGATGTAAATGAAACAACCTGCTGTTCTTGATGAGAAAGTAAAAAGATATGAGAACCTGTTAAGCAGGGCATTGTTGGCATTTGAAGTTGCGCAGCAGGATATGACTCATTTGAGGAAAGTCGCGGATGATTTTTCCACGATGGCTCAGGCATATTATGATGATGGCAAATTTTTCCTTGAACAGGGGGATAAAGTGAATGCCCTTGCGTGTTTCAGTTACGGGCACGCCTGGCTTGATGCAGGTGTTAAACTCGGTGTGTTCAAAGTTAGTGATGAGAGCCTGTTTACGATCTAAGAGAGGAATAAAATGGCAAATTATATTGTTACGCTGGAAGCCGCATGGCTTGTGAAGAGCGTGGATAGCGTCGAGGACGCAATGAACATAGCGATATCAGAAGTGGGCAAAAAGCTCAATCCAGACCTGAATTTCGTTGAGATTGAGGTTGGCTCAACAAACTGCCCTGCGTGCGGGGAGGCTTTTGACAGCGTATTTATGGCGGCTGGCTATGCGCTTGTGGGCATACTGCTTGAGATGAAGGTCTATGACGCAGAAAGCGAGGAACACGCTGCAAGGATTGCAAAATCCACGATCGGTAAAGCCTTGCAGAGCACTCCGCTTGATGTTGTGGATGTTGAGGAGTTCGAGGGCGGGAAAAAGGAAAAGAAGAAAAAACCCGGATATGAAGAATGAAACTGGCTGCACTAATATCCGGGGGCAAAGACTCATCTTTTGCCATATACAGGGCGACCCAGGAAGGTCATGTGGTAACAGACATGGTAACAATAGTGCCCAAGAATGAAGACTCTTTTATGTTCCATTCTGCGAACACCCATCTTACGCATCTTATTTCAGAGGCATGCGGGATCCCCCTGACCTCTGCGCCTTCATCGGGTGAGAAGGAAAAGGAACTTGAAGACCTGAAAGAAGCGCTTTGCCGCGTGAAAGTTGATGGGGTCGCGGTGGGTGCCATTGCATCCGAATATCAGGCTTCGCGGGTGCAGCGCATATGCGATGAACTCGGACTTACGATGTATGCGCCTTTGTGGCACAAGGAACCTGAAGCTCTCCTTCGCGAGATGATCAAATTGATGGATGTAAGGATGGTCAAGGTAGCAGCAGGGGGGATGGATGAGTCATGGCTCGGCAGGAAATTTGATGACAGGTTGATCAGCGACCTGATGGAGCTTAACAGGAAGTACAGGGTGCATATCGCCGGGGAGGGTGGGGAGTATGAGACGCTGGTGCTTGATGCACCTTATTACAGGAAGAGGATCAATTTATTGGAGACTGAGGTGGTGTGGATGAGGGATTGCGGGGTAATGAAAGTTATCAGGGCAGAACTGGGGGAGAAATGAACTTTGCCTTTGTGTATCTGGTAACATCTTTTGTAACCTCAAAGTATCCACCTGCGCCTGCCCCTTTTGCATGCACCACACGTTCAGGGATACGTTCTCGATCAAAGTGAGCTAACTTCTCCAACAGGTGAACATCCTGCATCAGAACAGGCCCACGTTCTCCGGCAGTTAGACTGTTCTGATCGTCACCGACAGGTATTCCAAAAGCAGTAGTTAATTTCTTTTTCTGATCCTTATTACTCATTATAGAGATTGTCGGATAACCCCTTAAATTTATCCAAAATACATCCATCTTTTCATGAATTCCAGGATTTTTCAGAAAAAATATGATTTTTTTCACCAAAAAATCCCTATTAGCCCATTATTTTCCTCAATATTCCAGAATTTTCCTCACTTTCAACACGCTTTTAGATAGCATACGCTACCAATGACATTTGCAAGCCTCTTCACATTAACAACGATAGCAGTGAAAATGAATTGAACATTGACCTTCGGCAGCCCCCAATATCTTGCTCTTGCCATTCCATGGAATCTCTTCATCTCAGCATTCTTTGGCTCGATATGGGCTCTTTGTTTCATATCATCCTTGAAATCCTGAGTTTTGTTGTATTCCTTCGCCTCCTTCACCAATTCATGATGTTTCCCTATCGTGATAGTCCTTCCTTCCTGTTTTGTGCATTGATCTTTTAACGAACACT
>JAJRAP010000313.1 GCA_028679855.1 Candidatus Methanoperedens sp. | reverse complement strand
TGCTTATTTAGAGATATTGAATTAAATTTATTTACTGCATTTTTGATTTTAAAGAAAGACGGTGGCTCTTCTCGCCCAAGTATAATCTTACTACCTATCCTAAAAGCAGATACCCTGGAAAATTCATCATAGATCAACTTTCCTCAACTTTGCTTTTCTCATCTCCTTCATTGCTTTTTCAATATTATCCGCGAGTTCGGTAGAGTGCTCAAGGGAGCGGATATGGCGGTTTTTCCCCTGCGCCATCCTCAAAAAATTCTCCACTATCTTCAACCCGTCAGGCGTGAGCACGGATTCAGGATGGAATTGCAATCCATATATCGCTCTGTGCTTATGCTTTATTCCCATTATTATCCTATCCTCAGTCTTCGCAGTCACCTCAAGCTCCTGCGGCAGCTTCATGATCGCCAGCGAGTGGTACCGCCCTCCCACAAGAGGATTAGGCAAACCCAGATAAATGCCGTTGCCGTTGTGATGAATGGGTGAGGTCTTCCCATGCAGCGGTCCCGATGGAGAATGGCTCACCTCCCCGCCAAAAGCCACAGCTATCGCCTGGTGCCCCAGGCACACGCCAAGCAGCGGGACTCGCGTCTCCCTGATGATGTCGAGGCATGTCCCGATATCCTTCGGATTCGCGGGATGTCCTGGACCGGGTGAAATCACGATTGCGTCGGGGTTGATCTTTTCCACCTCTTTCATGGAAATTGTGTTCGGGACAACAACGGTGTCGGGCTCAAATATTGACACATAATCCACGAGGTTCCAGACAAAAGAGTCCTTGTTGTTTACGAATAAAACCTTCATACCCCTCCAGCACGATTATTTAACCGCAGATGAACGCAGATAAACGCAGATGTACGAGCGGTACAAGATGGAATGTAATAGAACACGGATTGCACGGATGACACGGATACGCACGGATCAACATTATCCGTGAAAATCCGTCTGATCCGTGTAATCCGTGTTCTAAGTCGCTGCGGTAGCATATTTCCAATCTCTGACAATAAGTGCAGAATCAAACTTTGCGAACTTTGCGTTCATCTGCGGTTCCATTTCAATAGAAATCCTCATGCCGTCCCTCCTATCGCCTTGATCATCGCAGCCATCTTGCGCTCTGTCTCATTGTACTCGTACTCAGGGTCAGAGTCCGCAACAATACCGGCGCCTGCCTGCACTATCGCCATCTTTCCGTTCTTGATGATCGTCCTTATCACGATGGCAAAATCCGCATCCCCGTTCCATGAATAGTACCCAACGCCTCCGCCATAGATGCCGCGGGCGTCCTTCTCAAGATCGTGTATTATCTCCATCGCGCGGATCTTTGGCGCACCCGAGAGCGTGCCTGCCGGGAATATAGCGCGTGTGGCGTCGAACTGGTCGCACTCGTCCCGCAGCATACCAGACACCGTGCTTTCGATATGCTGGACGTGCGAGTATTTTAGCACTGACATGAAATCATCCACTTTCACAGTACCGCCTTTTGAGACCATCCTCACGTCGTTACGACCAAGGTCAACAAGCATCACATGCTCAGCGCGCTCTTTGTCGCTGTCCAGCATCTCCTTTGCGAACTTTTCATCCTCCTCAGGTGTTTTCCCGCGCGGGCAAGTACCTGCTATCGGATTAATGATCACTTTTCGTTTATGGACAGAAAGCAGGGTCTCAGGGCTTGCGCCTATTATACTTGTACCGTTGAACTCAAAGAGGTACATATAGGGGCTTGGATTAACGCTTCGCAGCGATGTATAAAGCTCAAGCGGCGTCTGGTCTGTGGTCACTTCGTAACGGCGCGAGAGGACGGCCTGGAAGATATCGCCGTCAATTATGTGTTTCTTTGCTTTCCTGACAGCGTCTTCGTAATCACTTTTTTTCATGTTCGGCGTAATCCTCAGGGGTTTGTTTTTATTTCCTGATATCGGTTTTGTGGTATTTATGATGGCTTCAAGTTTCCTGGCTTCTTCTAAGGCTTCCCTGTACGCATCTTTTGCATCATCAAAGACAAATGGCGTCAGGACGACATACGTATTTTCGGTCAGGTGGTCAAAGACCACTGTCTTTATGGTGAGCGCGAATTGCGCATCCGGGATCTGGCTCTTTTTTGCCGGGATGTCAAGCCAGCAGTCATAAACCATATCGTATGCGCAGAAACCGATAGCACCTCCAAGGAAGGTCTGCCTGTCAAAGCCGCTGCCGATAAATTTCACACCCGTTGCTGCAAATGCCATCCTTATTGCATCCATGGTATCAAAACCTGCCCTGAGCGTACCTTCCTTACGATCTCCAAGTGATGGCAAACCTGTCATCCTTTTCTCAGATGTCTTGAATTCGCAGACCTTAGAGAGCGATGATTCGATGAACTCTATCAAACCAGTCCTCTTTGGGTAATCAAGTGAAAGTATTCTGTCTTTTACCGTGACGACCGCATCGGGTTCCGCGCCAACGAATGAGAACCGCGCATGACGTTTCTCCTTTTCAACAGATTCAAGTAGGTATGCGCATTTCTTATCAAGCGAAGCATACAGATCAAGAGGCGTGCATGATGTTTTAACTGCTGCCATCAACTGGATTATCACAGGCTTTTCTTCTGCAAGGCTGATGAATTCCTTTTCACCAATATCAAATTTCATGCATCCTCACGTTGTTTATAAAATCCATCACTTTTTTTTGATCCTTTTTTCCATCAGTCTCAACCCCTGATGCTGTATCCACGGCATACGGACGGACGCACTTCACCGCATCCCCGACATTTTCAGGCTTCAACCCGCCTGCCAGTATGACAGGGATGCCTGCGTTCAGGACGACCTTTGAACTTACTTCCCAGTTATGCGGCACGCCTGTCCCGCCGGTTTTTCCATCCAGTGCAGTATCCAGGAGAATTGCATCAGCAACACCGGAAAATTGTTTTATCTGTTTTATTAACATATCTGCTCTTGAATCCCGGCACACCTGTATCGTCTTTATGAGTTTCACTCCTGTCTCCTTTATCTTCACAAGTTCAGATAATGGCAGAGCATTGTGTATCTGCACAGCCACCGGTCTTGCCGCCTGTATCATTCGCACCGCCTGATGTGCGTTTTCCGGCATGATAACAAGCACTGTTGTCACGAACAGAGGCACTTTCGAGATCAATCGCGATGCTTCAGCAAGCGTGATCTTCCGGGGAGAATCCACAGGTACATCAGTAATGAATCCTACTGCGTCGGCTCCTGAATTTATCGCTGCTGCAAGGTCATGTTCGGTCTTGATACCGCAAATCTTGATTTTCATCTGTTATCACAGGAAACGCGCAAGCTTTTCAGGGTCGCCTGCGGCTTTTACGAAATCCTTGAGCTTATCCAGGGCTTTGCCGCTATCTATGGTCTGGGCTGCTATTTTTATTCCGGCGGCAAGACTATCCACCATCCCGCCTACAAGCAGTGCCGCGCCTGCATTGATAACAATGATATCACGTTTCGCCCCCATTTTCCATTTCATTACGTCCACGATATCCCTTGCATTCTCTTCGGGAGCCCCGCCAAGTATTTAGTTAACAGAATCATTCTTTACTCCAATCTTTTCAGGAGTCACCGATTATTTCGTGATCTTGCCGTTATTGAGGTCAACTATCTTCGTTTCACCTGTGTTTGATATT
>JAJRAP010000029.1 GCA_028679855.1 Candidatus Methanoperedens sp. | reverse complement strand
TACTCACCGTGTTGGTGAATACAGGGTGATCCTGGATATTGAAGATGACCGTTTGTTGATCATAGTGATAGAAGCGGGGCATAGAATCATGGCACATAAAACACTGACGATATCCGAAGAAGCCTATGATGCACTGGCTCAACTAAAAAAAGAGGGAGAAAGCTTTACTGAACTCATAAAACGGATCACAGGTTTTTTAAGGAAAAGGCATCTCAAAGAATTTGCCGGAAGATTGAAAGATGAAAAATTTGAAAAAGCAACTCTTGAGATCAGGCGTTCTGGACTGGATGTATCAAGATTAGAGAGAACAAAGCTATGACTGTGCTCGACACTGATTTTTTGGCCGCCCATATCCAGGCTGAGTTAATGGATTCTGTAAATCCGATGAATATACTGGATGTTCTTATAGCCGGGATAGTCAAGGCAAACAATGAGGAAGTTTTTATGAAAAAATTAGCGATTTGAACTTGTATTTGTACGGGCTGGGAGGGATTTGAACCCACGGCCGTCGGATTAAGAGTCCGACGCTCTGCCTGTCTAAGCTACCAGCCCATTTGGGCTTTCCTCTAATAATGTTCTCTTAATATATACGTTTCGAAGCCATGCTGAAAATCTATTTATACGAACCAGCCATCTAAAATCCTCTGAGTGTGTTTTAATGACAAAAACTTCTAAAATATCAGGTTTCTATAAACTCGCTACGAAGGAAAGGCTCAGGCTCGTATCAGAATTCGCAGACCTCACGCAGGAAGAGGCATCGTGCATCAGCGCGGCAGGCGCATTGTCGCTTGAAGCTGCTGACAGGATGGTCGAGAATCTTATCGGTGTGATGGAAGTGCCAATGGGCGTGGCTGTGAATTTCCTGATCAACGGGAAGGATTATCTGATCCCGATGGCGATCGAAGAACCATCAGTGATAGCCGCAGCCAGCAACGCTGCCAGGATGGCACGCGTTGGCGGAGGGTTCACAACGAGCAGTACAGGTCCTGTGATGATAGGTCAGATACAGGCTGTGGGCATCGCTGATCCCGCAGGGGCGAGGATGAGCATACTTGAAAAGAAAGATGAGATAATCAGGCGCGCAAATGTTGTCGATCCTGTGCTCGTCAAGTTCGGAGGCGGCGCCAAGGATGTGGAAGTGCGGGTCATTGATACCCCGGGCGGAAAGATGGTGATCACTCATCTTATAGTGGACTGCCGCGATGCAATGGGAGCCAATGCCGTGAACACGATGGCAGAAACCGTGGCGCCATATATCGAACAGTTGACTGGAGGGCGCGTTTACCTGCGCATAATATCCAATTTTGCTGACAGGCGCATCATGAGAGCAAAAGCAGTCTTCATGAAAGAAGCCATCGGCGGCGAAGAGGTCGTGGACGGCATAATCGCGGCATATAATTTCGCCTGCTCAGATCCATACCGCGCAGCAACACACAATAAGGGCATCATGAACGGTGTGACTGCAGCGGTGCTTGCAACAGGAAACGATACAAGAGCCATCGAAGCAGGAGCGCACGTCTATGCATCGCGAAGCGGCACATACCGCCCGCTCTCATGTTACGAGAAGAACGCAAATGGCGACCTTGTGGCAACAATTGAGATGCCGATGGCGGTCGGTCTTGTTGGCGGCGCCACGAAGACGAATCCAATAGCCTGCGCAGCAGTAAAGATACTGGGCGTGAAGACCGCTACCGAGATGGGCGAGGTTTTTGCGGCTCTTGGTCTTGCTCAGAATTTCGCAGCCATTCGCGCGCTTGTGACTGAAGGGATCCAGAGAGGTCACATGGGGCTTCATTCAAGGAACGTGGCGATACAGGCTGGCGTGACAGGAGAGCTTGTGGATAAGATCGCCGAAATAATGGTGAAAGAGAGAAAGGTCAGGGCTGACAGGGCAAAGGAACTGCTGGATGAGATGACGAGGAGATGATTCTGTTGAAAAAACCCTAATTCCTCACTTCATCCCCATCAATATCTCCGCATACAGCTCAGTAGAACATCCCCATCCCATACGTATCATCTTATTCAAACCCGCAAGAGCTTCCTCTTTCGTCAGCATTTTCATTTAGCGCAATGCCATTTAACTCCCGCCCCAGCACAAGGACATCGATATCGGCTTCACCGAAGCGCCTTTTTTATATAGTACATTTTAGCCTTTCTAAATCGGTTGAACCAGAAAATAATAAAAAGTCTCGAAAAAATAATAACAATCATTTTATAGGAAGTAACATATCAGGAAAGCCCATGAGTCACGACTACAGGGCGCTTGGATTAAAAGCAGGACTTGAGATCCATCAACAACTCAACACAAAAGAAAAGCTGTTCTGTGGTTGTCCCACGCTTCTACGTGATACAAAAGAATCGAATTTTGAATTTTTCAGGTACCTTCGTCCCACGCAGAGCGAAATGGGCATGGTGGACAGGGCGGCGCTTGAGGAAGTGAAACTCATAAAGAAATTCATCTACAAAGCCTACGATACGACATGCCCTGTCGAGAACGATGAAGAGCCCCCACGAGAGCTGAACCAGGAGGCAGTGGAATGTTCTCTTATCATAGCCCGAATGCTCAACATGAACATCGTTGATGAACTCTATACCATGCGCAAAATAGTCATCGACGGCTCCAATACATCAGGTTTCCAGAGGACGGGGCTTGTCGCTACCGACGGCTATCTTGAATCATCCGCAGGCAGGGTGGGGATAACAGTGCTGTGCCTTGAGGAGGAAGCTGCGCAGAAGGTGGAAGACCGTGGTGACTCTGTTCTCTATTCTCTTGACCGTCTTGGTATTCCGCTTGTGGAAATAGGCACGGCTCCTGATATCGTTTCTCCAGCGCATGCAAGGGAGGTCGCAGAAAAGCTTGGCATGTTCCTGCGCTCCACCGGGAAAGTAAAGCGCGGGCTTGGCACCATACGACAGGATATCAATATCTCCATCGCCGAAGGTGCGCGCGTCGAAATAAAAGGAGTGCAGGAGCTTGACCTTATTGAGACCATCGTTGAGCGGGAAGTGGCAAGGCAGGCAGCTCTTCTTGAGATAAAAAGTGAGCTAAATAAAAGGAAGGCAGGAGTATCTGATAAAATAGTTGATGTGACATCTGTATTTGCCGAAACCACCTCAAAAGTGATTTTGAAAGCATTAAAAGGCGGTGTAGTATATGCAGTTAATTTAACCGGATTCGCAGGGCTTGTGGGCAGGGAACTTCAGCCCGGCAGGCGCCTTGGGACAGAGTTTTCTGACCGCGCTAAAAAATCAGGTGTGGGAGGAATATTCCATACAGATGAGCTGCCAAATTACGGAATAACCGAAGACGAAGTCAAAGTGCTTTGCAACGCTGTGGAAGCAGAGGTGAATGATTGCGTGGTAATGGTCGCCGATCTGAAGGAAAAAGCACAAGGCGCTATGGAAGCCGTAATTATGCGAGCAAGGGAGGCTCTTGAAATAGTTCCAGAAGAGACAAGGCGCGCGCTTCCTGACGGCAACTCAGCCTATATGAGACCTCTTCCGGGCGCAGCGCGCATGTATCCCGAGACAGACGTGCCTCCTGTTGAAATAACACAAGAGCGTATTGGCTCCATAGAATTACCTGAACTTATAGAGGAACGCATAGGAAGGTACATGAAGCAGTTCAGGTTGAACGAGGAACTTGCGGGTCAGATAGCGCGTTCAGAAAATTTCGTTATTTTTGAAAGCATTTTGCAGCAGGTACCGAATGCAAATGCGAACGTTGTCGTACGCACGCTTGAGACGGTTTTATTCGAACTTGGGAAAGAAGGGGTGAATGTCAATAATATAAAAGAAGTTCACCTCATGGAACTTTTCAGGCTCCATGCAGATGGAAAGATCCCGAACGAAGCGGTCAGCGAACTGCTAAAATTGATAGCAGTCAAGCCTGAATTGACCGTAGAAAAAGCAGTTGGAACACTCGGGATAGGTGGGGTTGGTACCGGGGAACTTGAGGCTGCCATAGATAAAATAATCAATTCAAGGATGGATTTCATCAAAGATAAGGGAATGAACTCTGCAGGTCCATTGATGGGAGTTGTAATGAAAGAACTCAGGGGGAAAGTAAGCGGTCAGGAGATAAGCAGGCTCTTAAAAGAGAAGCTATCGAAAAAATTGGAAACTTTTAAGTGATAAGTCTGCTTTCAGCCGGGATCATGCGGATCCCGATGAAAAATTTTTTCCTGATCACAATATTATTTTTTAGTTTTTCGCTCGCTGCTTCAGGTGCTACCGAGATCACGTTGAAAGATATCCATAGACCTGAAAGCGCCATCCTTTTTATTGTGGACGGTCTTGGCTCTTCGTATTTTTATCCTGAACTTACTCCGTATGGGGTTGACGGCTTAGAAATTTCAAAAGCAATTACAGGGAACCTGACTTTTGGGGCAAGGCTCCTGGATATCAGGACGCCGATCCCTTCGACAGGTCCTGCACATTCGGTCATAGTGACCGGTTATTCAAAGGCGAACGAAGAAATTGTGGGCTACCCGGATGCAACCTTCTACGATATCACACGTCAGCACGGTTTTGTGAACCTGGCTGTAATGGAAAAAGGGGATTTCCAGAACATGCGTGATGAGCAGGATATCATATTGTTCGCACAGAATAATTCTATAGATGAGCCGTTGATATCGATCCAGGCAAATAAAGCTCCATCCGGCGTTTTCGAATTAATGCATGACTGGAAGGTGAAACTGCCTGAATATCTTGAAAAAAAGAAGGGTATTGAGAAATATTCTGCTTACAACAAATGGGGTATTGATGCGGCGAACGCTTTGGCTGGATACATGAAAAAGAATCACCCCACACAGAGATTTCTTCTGACCGTGAATGTGGGTGCTATAGATAGCGGTGGTCATAATCTCGGTGAAGATGATTACTACAAGTTAATAGATGACCTTGACAGGGATATCTATCCCTTATATACTACTGCAGAGGAAAATAATATCGCTTTATTTTTCACGGCAGACCACGGCATGTCTTTTGCTGCGAAAAACGCCAGGAGAGGAGGGCATGCCTCTGGAAAATACGCTACCAAGCTGGAAAGCCTGAGGATACCGCTTGTTATTATGTCCTCCAATACCGTTACAGGAATTATCGAGGGTAAATTTAACCAGAGTGACATCGCACCCACGCTAATGAGCGTGCTTGATCTTCCCTCCAGCCTTGCGTATGCTGATGGAAAAAGCATCAATGTAAAAAACTATGCATCGATATTTGTACAAGCAGATAGAGAATACAGTGTCTCATTATGGAACAATGGTCAGAAAGTATCAGAAACTTCGGGCTCGGAGCTTATTTTTGTGGGTCTCCCTCTTGATACGAACTATACCATAAAAGCCGTCAGCGCAGATAAAACGCATGAGGAGCGCCTGTTCCTTGATTCTGATAAATTGGTAAGGTTCAATTCTGGCAAGGGTCTGGATTACAGGGCAATCATCGCGATAATTCTGATATTGATCGTCATTACAGGTGGTCTATTAATCATAAAGAGGATAAAGGATTGATGAGACTTATCTTGTGGTTTCTCAAACCAGAAGATAATAAAAAGTCTCGCTTTTTGAGGATAATGAACTGGAGAGAGAAGATTTAAGTAATGTCAGTGCAATTTTACATGCATGAAATGCATGGTGACCGGCGGCGTGGGCGCTCTCTCCAACTAAGGCGGCGGAAGCTGGCAGTATTATAAGGATATAAAAATCAGCAACTCAGGCGACGCCCTGAGCGATTACCAGATGCTTGTAAGCCTAACTACAACACATAGCGTCGTAAGTAATTACGCATAAATACGCCACATCAGATGATTATGCATATTTATTCAAGTCGCTGTGTATAGCAGGAACTTCACGAATGCGCAAACAAGCGGCGCTGGAGAAGAATGGTTCTAAGAGTTCGATCGCGTACCGCTGTAATTTTATCACTATCGCTTCTTTAATTCTCTGAGCGACTAATCCCCATTTTAGTTCGTTCCGATAGAGTTAATATTGATTAAATATATGGTTTCCTCCATGCAGACTCAAATCAGAAGATATAATATCGTGGTCAAAGGTAGGGTGCAGGATATAGGATTTCGTGATTATGTGATTGCCCTTGCAAATATGGTAAAAATAAAAGGATATATCTTCAATGATATAGACGGTTCTGTTAGAATGGTTTTAGAAGGCGTGAAGGAAACTGTAAATAATTTTTTAAGCGAGATAAAATCCAGTAAAGATATTGCAGGAGTGGAAATAGAAAGTCTACAGCAGAGAGAAATAGCTGGAGATTTTGATCTTCCTGTGAGATTTGTTAAGCTTTCAACAGACGAGATGTATGATATTGATCGAAAGTTAGGAATCGGTAATGATTATCTTAAAGAAATTAAACATGATGCTTCTGTGCTTCCTGATGTCAAAAAGGGAATCGACACCTTGAATACAAACTTTGATTTGTATATAACAGAACAAAAAGAGCATAACAAGCGCATGGATGAATACAACCAGCACCTTGAGAAAATCCTTGAAAAACTCGCTGAGAGATAACGCACATCATATTATCACAGGATATAGAAAAAGTTATGACATTAAAAACATTCTTGAAAGAGAATACCCGCTACATCCAAGCCATGAAATAGGATACAGCCGCTATAAGAACCGACACTAAAGAAATAGCCGCAAAGCTCTGGGAAAAGTATGAAGAGCTGAGTAAAGAAATCGCTCAGATGAAGATAAACCTCTCTAAAATAGAAGCGAAAGTCTTTTCTTAAGTGTGCAAAAATACTTAAGGTTTGAAGCCTGATTTAAGTTCATGAAGCGCATATATGCTTTAATCAGCGGAGAAGTTCAGGGCGTGGGATATAGAGAAGAGATTAAACGCATCGCCTTTGAGCTAAATATTTATGGCTGGGTTAGAAATTTAGAGGACGGGAGGGTTGAAATAACTGCTGAAGGGGAAGATCAAAGCTTCGAAGAATTTTTGGAGAAAATAAATATCAAAAGATATCCGATTTTTGTGGAAGAGGTAGAAGCAAAGGAGGAAATTTATAAGGGAGACTTAAAATCATTTAAGGTCGTAAGAGATAAAGATTTGCAGAAGGAGATTCTGTCAGCTTTGTCAAGAGGAACGGTGGATATTCATGAAGTGAAAGAAATTCTGAGGGATGTGAGACAGGATACGGCGCATATTCCTGAAATAAGAGAGAATACAAGGAAATCGCTCAGATGAAGATAACCCTCTCTAAAATTGAAGCAAAAGTCTTTTCTTAATTCGACAATAAGTGAGTCCTGAATCGTCAAATAGTGAAGCCATTTCGTGTTTTGACAGCAAAAGATATTTAATATGACAGGATATAGAAAAAGTTATGACATTAAAAAGGGCAACTATTTTTGTTTCTGGCAATGTGCAGATGGCAGAGTGCAAATCGTATGCGAAGGCGAAGAAAAAGGAATTGAGGAATTGATTAACTCAATAAAAAATAAAGCCCCATCTCTATCTAAGGTAGAGGATTTACAAACAGAATATGGGGATTATGCTGGGGAATTTGTGGACTTTGGGAGAAGAGGGGAAGATGTGCCGAAGAAAGCCACGCTCGATGACCTTCTCAAGGTGATGATCTCTTTTGATAACAAAGCGGAAAAGATGGTTAGAGTTCTTGGAGGAATAAAAGATAACACAGAGAAAATCATCGAGCATACCTCCCATATCCCCAGGATAGAAGAGAACACCTCCTTGATTCCTGCCATGAGAGAAGATACACATGCGATAAGAACCGATACCAAAGAAATAGCCACAAAACTCTGGGAGAAGAGCTAAGTAATGTCAGTTCAATTTCACATGCATGAAATGCATGCTGACTGGCGGCGCGGGAGTTACTGTTTTCATGCGCATTATTGTCTTTTCAACCAATCTTCCCTTTTTATGTCTGCCTGCTTCAGTACGCGAGATAATAAGTCCACACTAATCTCATTTTTATGAGGGTTGGGTAACGTCAAAACAAGCTCTTTTTTAATCATATAGGGATGCTTTCCGCCAGAAAATGGCCCTTCAAACCCGAAGTCCTTCAATCTCTTAACAAGCTGTTTCCATGATACTGGCATCAATTTTGTCAAGAGAACCCATCACCTTTAGTTCTTCGAATTTTTGATCACCGACTGGCGGGATGGGAATGCCCCTTTTTAATCTAATAATTAGCCATCCCTCTATTGTTTCTGCGAGATTTCTCCGGCATTCTTCCAGTGTTTTACCTGTGGCCCATACCCCCTTCAATCCCGGTACTTCCCCATAATAGGGTTCTTCATCTCTAATTATTTCATATTTTGATTTTTCCAATGCTGCATTTATATATTCAGGTATCATACTGCATCTCTTAGCATATATACCATTATGATCGCCATTAATATAACTTTTTATGGTATGATTGTAGATAAGATAATTATATTTTTAAATATATCTTTATGATGCAAACGGCAAACGTTTTGATTAAACCGAAAAGTGCAAACTATCATCACATCGTAAATATTAATTCCTGGCGACGAGGTGCTAACCGAAGCAACCTCATATCTACTATTCCCAAAACATGCCAAGCAAACCCGTCTGCCAGTGCTGCGGGTCGTTTTGAAAAATCTGTCAAATATTAAAAGTTCAAAGCTTCACGAATTTTCAAATATGGAGGTTGGCGCAGGGCTTTGAGCTTGGAGAGAAGATTTAAGTAATGTTAGTGCAAATTTACAGGCATGAAATGCTTGGTGACTGGCGGCGCGGGATTCGTTCGTAGATTTGCGAGGATGGATGAACAAGGGCAAGTTTGTGTCTGCCTCAGGTGATCACTGCGCTGGTGCCGGGATTTGAACCCGAGAAGTATTTGTTCATTTCAGTCTTCTAAGTTTCCTTCAGGGGGAAACATTTTTAAATTAGTTTCCCCATCAATATAACATGGAAAAAAGATCACTTCTGAGATACCTTACTGATAAAAAGGAGCAGATAAGAGGGCTTAAGGTTTTATCCAGAAGCCTGGAAATCCAAAAAACAAAACAATTTGTAATTCCTATAATAGGACCAAGAAGAGCAGGAAAGAGCTTTTACCTTTATGACCTTATACTTAATAAATTCAAAATAAAAGATGAAGACTTCATTTACCTCAATTTTGAAGATACTGAAATGATAGGCGCTGGTCTCAAAGACATGCTTGATGCGGTGAACGTTCACGAGGAGTTTTATGGCAAAATTCCCGAATACATATTTCTGGACGAGGTTCAAAATATTGAAAATTGGGAGAAAGCTGTCAGGGGATTATACGAAACAAAAAACCATTACCTGTTCATTTCAGGTTCATCTTCAAAATTGCTCTCTAAAGAAATAGCAACTTCGTTACGAGGGAGGACATTGACGTATTCTATTCTTCCGTTATCGTTCAAGGAATTTTTAGTCTTTAATGACATTAAGATCAAGCTGCCACTTTCAACATCAGATGAGAATCAGATCAAAAATAATCTCCGGAAATATATGGAATTTGGTGGTTTTCCTGACATAGTGTTTGACAATCAGATCGCAGATAGGTTTTTTAAGGAATATCTTGACCTTGTGCTTTTCAGAGATATTATTGAAAGATATAATATAAAAAATATTTTTATTATAAAATTTCTCATAAAATCCATGCTTGCTTCCTTCTCAAAGCAATCTTCTGTCAATGGCACTTTCAATACCCTGAAATCGCAGGGGATAAAGGTGAGCAAGAAAACACTCTATAATTATACATCTTATCTTGAAGATTCGTTTTTCGCATTTTTCCTGAAAAAGTTTTCCTATTCCGTCAAAATTACTGAGGCTTCGTTGCCTAAAGTGTTCATAAATGATACAGGTTTAATAACTTCCCTTATCTCCGGATTTTCTGAAAATTTTGGAAGGTTGATGGAAAATATCGTCTTCCTGGAGCTGAAAAGAGCCCAGAATGAGTATCCTGGTCTTGAGATATACTATTATAAAAACGGTATAGAAGTTGATTTTCTTCTCAAAGAAAAGCTTGAGATAAAACAGCTTTTGCAGGTATGCTATGACATAGAAGATCCGGATACGAAAGAGAGAGAAATAAAAGCTCTGCGTAAGGCGAGTATGGAACTAAAATGCAGCGACCTGCTTGTGATCACCTGGGAAAGGGAAGGGGAGGAGCGCATAGGGAATAATAAAGTGGTTTATTTACCTCTTTGGAAATGGCTATTGTAATAGGGTAACTTTAAAAATATGAGAAAGAAGGTATATCGATAGAATACCTTCAGTTTGGATTCTTTCAAATTTCAATTCTCTGAAATTCGACTATAAGTGAACTCTAATTCGTCAATTGTGCCCATGCATGTTTTGACCGCAAAATATATTTAATATCACAGGGCATTAAGATGGTTATGGTATTGAAAAGGGCAACTATTTTTGTTTCAGGTGGGAACAATGCGTAGTACGTGAGTTTTGCATCACTTAAACTTTTCGGTATCGACTTCTGGAAGTATTTTATGATCTGCCATACCGAAAACTTCGATCAAAGTCCTTGTCTCTTTATTAAGTCCACTTAACTTTCTG
>JAJRAP010000312.1 GCA_028679855.1 Candidatus Methanoperedens sp. | reverse complement strand
CCTCTGATCCACACCATCACGAATTGTCCCGGGATAAGTTCGAAAGACGTATCAAAGAAGAACGTCCTGATAGTTGGGGTCTCTTCCACCACTTTTCTTATTAAGGCATTAACATGTCTCATATTTTATGCGCCGTCCCGTATAAATCATCAAGAGTCCATTCTTTTTCTTCCATGAAGGATTCCATGCATGATGAGACATCATTGAAGATGTTGATATTGTTCCCCACCGCAGAACCTATCTGTACCGCCCTTGCGCCAGCCATAATGAACTCCACGGCATCCCGCCAGTCCGATATCCCGCCAACGCCGATCACCGGGATTTCAAGGGCTTCATAGAGGTCATAGACGCATTTTATCGCTACCGGCTTAATTGCCATGCCTGACAGCCCGCCGAATTTGTTCCCCAGTACGGGATAGCCGCTTTCGATATCTATTGCCATTGCCCTTACTGTGTTGATCGCTACAACGGCATCAGCACCTCCGCTCTCGGCAGCAAGCCCGATGCCCTTGATATCTGTGACATTTGGAGTGAGTTTTACCCAGACAGGAGCACACGTTGCATTTTTTACAGCCCGTGTTATATCTTCCACAAGAGCAGGGTCAGAACCAACCTGAGCGCCATACCCGCATGCATGAGGGCAGCTCACATTGAGCTCAAAAGCATCGGCGCGCAGCGAGCCTGCTATTTCAGAAAACTCATCAGCGCTTGCTCCGAAGATACTTGCTATGACAGGCACGCCGCCCTCATGCGCTATATCTATCTCGTGCTGGAAATTCTTATAAGATGGATTCGGAAGACCCATCGCGTTCAGGTAGCCGCAGTCCACTTCCACCATGCTTGGGTTGTAGTGCCCGCTCTTTGCTTTTATTCCTATGGATTTTGTGACCACAGCACCGGCGCCGCCTTCAGCCACCCTCTTTAATGAACCTCCGGTCGTACCCATGATGCCTGCGGCAAGCATCAGGGGATTTTTGAGATCCAACCCTGTTAATGAAAGTGAGAGCATTCTGTCAAATTATGCTCGATAAATACATAGTTCTTTTTATCAAAAATAGATTGATGGGCCCGACCGGAGTTGAACCGGTGACCTCCCGGTTATGAGCCGGGCGCTCTAACCTGACTAAGCTACGGGCCCCTGAATTTCTTTTGAACGCCGCCAACAGGGCTCGAACCTGTGACATCCTGGTTAACAGCCAGGCACTCTACCAGCTGAGTTATGGCGGCTCATACCATATCAGAGCCTCTTAAAAGGCATACTTTGATTTAAGTCTTTTTGTTATTTCCATATCTTGCCATTATAGCTTCCGGTCACCGGGCAGCCAAGGCACCTGCTGGATATGTGATGCGGGCAGTCCTTACAGTTGCACCTGTTGCCGCATGGCGACGTGCTGCTTAGATCGAAGTTCATCCTGATAGGCAGGACAAGGTCTTTCATAGGAGCGATCACGATGCTTACTTCTGCACTTTTTACAAGCGGATTGCTCCGCAAGTGCCCGTCAACGATAGCCTCCAGGGTGGCTATGTCCTCGCCCACGAAAAACAAGCACAGATTGTGCCTTCCGGACACGATGAGACCATTCAGGAAATACGGGCAGTCCTTAAAGATATCAAGCACAGAAGAGGTATTGTTAGCAATCACGTCCACCTTTGCCATGTAAAGATCAACTTTTTTCAGGTTCATGCCCACAACATGCGCCAGCGCTCCTTTCTGTTTGAGCTTATGCATTCGCGCGCTAACAGAGGGCTGGGAGATCTTCAGTTTTTCTGCTATATCGCTCTGGGACATCTCAGGGTTTTTCTCAAGCAGAGATAATATCTCCCTGTCCCTTTTGTCAACGTCGAGGAATTCTCGCATGCACAATACATAGGCATAATTGTATATATAAATTACCTATAGCTTAAAATTAAATTTAAAATTCAGGCTATTTTTTACAATGATAAAGTTTATTAATTATAACATTAATCGTTACACTAGATAATATGAAGAGAAATATCGTATTCATAGATGAGGATAAATGTAACGGATGTGGATTGTGTATCCCCAACTGCGCAGAGGGGGCGATGAAGATCATTGACGGCAAGGCAAAACTCGTGGACGACAGGTTCTGCGACGGGCTGGGCGCGTGTCTCGGGCACTGTCCACAGGATGCTATAAAAATAATAGAAAGGGATGCGCCTGAGTTCGATGAACATGAAGTTAAAAAACACCTGGCTGTGGATTTCAGGAAAGAGATAAAAACCACATCAGGAGTTTCGAAGCGTCAGAGCTCTGAACTTAGACAATGGCCGGTGCAGCTCACGCTTGTCTCCCCGCAGGCATCGTATTTCAAGGATTCTGACTTGCTGGTTGCGGCTGATTGCGTGTCTTTTGCATATCCGAACTTCCATTCTGACTTCCTTGCAGGAAAGTCTCTGATAATTGGATGTCCGAAGCTTGATGATGCGGAATCTTATGTGGATAAGCTCACCGAGATACTGAAGAACAACAAGATCAAAACCATCACTCTTGTCAATATGGAAGTCCCCTGCTGCTTTGGGCTGCAGCACATAGTCGAAGAGGCCGTGCAGAGGGCCGGGAAGGTTCTTCCCATAAGGCAGACGGTAATAACGATAAGAGGGGAAAAGATATGGAAGTAAGATTCATAAATAAACCGGAAATGTCAAACCCCCGTATGTTAGTGGGCCTTCCGGGTATGGGCATGGTAGCCAGGACCACTGTTAATTATTTTATTGAATTCTTAAAACCCGAATTGATCGCGGATATCCCGATACCCCATCTTTCACCATCCATAGCTTTTTTCGAAAAAGGTCTGATCGTACCGATCGACAGGGAAATAAGTCCTTTCAAGTTCTACTATTCGGAAAAAGAAAATATCATATTGTTCCTGGGTGATATCCAGTTTGGTTATGCTGCAAAGGATAATGAGCTTTCTGAGAAAATAGTTGAAACAGCGAAGCTTTGCGGAGTTGACATGATATATACCGTAATCGCAACGCATGTACAGGGATATGTTGAAGAACCTGAAGTATTCGGGCTTGCGACCTCGCCTGAACTTCTTCAATTTTTAGAGAGTAAAGGCGTGAAGATAGCCGATGGCAGCTTTCAAATAAGCGGGGTCAATGGTCTTGTTATCGAATATGCTTTGCGAAATGGAATAAAAGGAATGGCTTTGCTCAGTGAAACTGCCTTTCCTGAGGCACTTGACATAAAATCATGTTATGCCGGAATAAAGAAAGTGTCTGAACTTCTTGGTATTGACATTGACCTGAGCCGAATCGAAATTGAAGTCAAAAAATTTGATGAAGGTTTTAAGAAGTATCTGAAAGACATGCAGGAAAAGAAGAAAAAAGAAGAGGATCTGGGGTATATAGGCTGAAAGCGCCGCCGTGTTTATCCTTTTTAACTGATCCCTATTCTGCTATTCATGTTTTTTTATTAGTATTCCCTGGTGCAATGAGTTTCTGCATTATGATATTATCTGCCATGATGCCAATATTTAATTCTAAAAGTAGATAGTATTTTGGGTAAGCATGTAACCAATTTATAGAATTACAGCATCTTCAAAATTTTTAAAATGAGGGTCTCCTGTCAATACCATCATTTTTCTACTCCTTGCGGACGCAATTATAAAGGCATCTGCAAGACCAAAATCCGGAGTTTTGACTTTGTTTTCAGCATGAATTTTTGCAGCATCAACTGAAATTTTTTCATCCACTAATCTTTTGACTTTTTCACCTTTCTTAGTCCCCATGAAATACTCCATCCATGCGAATGAATCCAGTAGCATTAAAATCTGTCCTCATGGTCCCTGAGGTCAGATAGATCGGTCTTTGCCATTGTCCCAAAGAGGCTCTTTTTCTCCTTGAAAAGCATTTTTATCAAGATCTCATTTATCTTTTCTGAGATGTTTTTAGCTCCAGCTTCTTTTTTAAGGGTCTGGTAAATATCCTCTCTTAATTTTATCGTAGTACGGACATATTCTG
>JAJRAP010000311.1 GCA_028679855.1 Candidatus Methanoperedens sp. | reverse complement strand
CAGTATACAGGATGTTCCTGACAGCAAAATGCTTATGCTGTCCGGGTTTTGGAAGTTCACCTGAAAATGATCTGACATGCGCATCAAAGATATTTATCCTGCATGAAAGTTCTATCGTATCCAGGCTTCCCTGGAAGCGCGGATTGACTTCGATGACTACCATGCCTTTTTCTGCCTGGATGAAATCAACGCCATTAGAGCCCTTAAGCCCGAATTCAAGCGCTATCTGTTCAGAATATTCTATCATCTCATTCTTAAACTGTGTAATGAACGGCGTAACGTTCCCGCAGTAAGCAAAAGGCAACCTCTTAAGACCGGGGATCCCTATCAATTGTTCGTTCAGGGCTATCACACAGGCATCATCTCCAGTCCCAATGAGTGATGCGCTGCACGAAACTCCTTCCACGAATTCCTGGGCTATGAACTCGCTGGCTTCGCTTCTTGATTGAATAGCTGCAAGTCCGTCATCATCCTTTACAACAAAGTTCCGTATGCCGCCTGAACCATATCCTGGTTTTATCATCATGGGAAACTTGAGTCTTGAGGCTTTAGAAAGCGGTTCGGTTTCAGGATGAGGTATCCCCAGAGAGCGCAGCTTCTTTGCTAATTTTAATTTATTGTTCACTTCTTCCGCCACTTCATTTCTGTTTCCCAGGATGTTCTTAAATTTCAGTCCCTCAAAACCAGGACCCAGGATAACTCCGTCTGTTTCCCCGAATGTCTGGGCAAGTTCGTATATCTTTTTCTCTGACGCATTTCCAAGAAGGAAGGCTTTATTGGCGCAGTTTCGCATATCTACATCGCAGAAATTATCAAGCGCATAGACCGTGTATCCAGCCCTTGTTGCCGAACACACTATGCTGCGTGTACTGTTACCGATCACCAGGATATTCATTTTTCTCTGACCTCTTTTCCCCTGGTTTTCGGGACGATCTCAACCTCACCACCGCTAAACTGCGACTTCAGTGATTCAATGCCTGAAGATGCCGCAAGCCTGTCAAGAACTATTGCAAGGGCTGCGACCTCGGAGTGCGGCTGGTTCCCAACAGCTACGTTCCAGTCGGCAAGCGCGTAAAGTTCGGGCGGTACTTTTTCTGCGCCCACGACGACCAGAAGATTTTCGGTAACAATATCATTTATCACATCCGGCAGATTGACGCCGTACATGGTAAGGTGCAGCACTTTGCCGCCTGATCCTTTCCAGTTTCTTATCTCGTTCTTCCAGTTCGTTATCCTTCGCACGTAAAATGAACCACCCCACCTGTCGGCTACTTCGCTTATGCTTTTCTCGATGCCGCTGTCGTCCGAATCAAGTAACATACCCTCCGCGCCCAGAGCGCGGGCTGTAAGCCCTACATGTGTTGTGATCCGCTGGTCTCTCTGGACGCGGTGCCCGAGTCTTAATATTACTGTTCGCATAATTCAGATATATATCGTTTCCCCATTTACAGGAGCGGTCGATCTTACGCCTATTTCTTCTTTTATCCAGTCTGCAAAGCCTTGGGTATTATCCCCGTGAACCGGAAAAACTGTTTTCGTGCCATTATCACAGAATTTTTTCACCAGTTCTTTTAACTGTGCGTCTCCGCAGTGTGCAGAAAAATCATACAGTTCGAGCCTGCATTTTAAGTGAATAATTCTATTTCTATCCTCAATGTAACCGCTCTTAACCGCTTCTCGCCCATTCGTGTCCTCTGCCTGGTAACCGGTCAGGTGTATTTTTGATTTCGCGTCGTCATAAATCTCGCTAATATAATATAGCACAGGACCGCCGTTGAGCATGCCTGCGCTTGTTACGATGATGCAGGGTTCCCGGATTATATCCCTTCGCTGCTCGGGCTCCACGATATTGGATGAAGTGAATACGTTCTTCAACCTGTCTATGTCCCTGACGTATTCAGGCTCTCTTTTCATTATGTTGAACACATCCACGCCCATGCCGTCAACATATGCATGAAGCCCGTGCTTTTTTAGTATGAGCATTATCTCCTGCGTCCTTCCTATGCTGAATGCCGGTATTATCGCCTTTCCCCCATTATCAATGGTCTCTTTTACGGATTCGATAAAACGCTCCTCAAGGACGGCTCTGGGTGTATGGTTTCTCCCGAAATATGTACTCTCTATAAGAAGAATATCGCTTCTGGGATATTTTGTGTCCGCTCCGTTTAAGAGTTCAGTCTGTATCGTGTTTATATCCCCTGTATAGAAGAGGCTCTGCTTGTCTTTTTCGAGATAGACGGAAGACGAACCGGGTATATGACCGGCATCATAGAAACATACATTGAAACCAGATGTCTCAAACTCCTCCAGGTAATTCACCGGCCTTGCTCTTCTTTCAAAATCCTGGATCTCTTCGTTATAATATGGTATGTTGTGCCCCCTCTTCTCAGAAATTTTAAGCGTGTCCCTTGCAAGCAGCCCCGACAATCTGGCAGTTATACTGGTCGAGTATATTTCAGGTTCAAGGTCCATCAGATTCGGCGCAAGCCCGCAGTGGTCAAGGTGTCCATGCGAGATTATCAGTGTTTTTGGACGAAGCCCATTTTTGGGATAGCTCGGGGGATCGGTAGGCTTGATACCATAATCGAGGAGCAGATCTTCATTTATGATAAAAGCAGATCTTCCTACTTCGCCTGCCCCGCCTAAAAATCGTATGTTAATATTATCGCCTCATGTTGTAATTTCCTGAAATATTATGATCTCGAAAACCATGACAAACACGGTTCGTTTCTTATCAGTTCGCTGTTCTTTATTTACGCCAGAGTTTATTAATTTTTATGCAACTTATCAAATGGCAGAACAATTTCAAAAACCTTATAACCAAATCAAGCGATTCTCACCATGTGATCAAAATATGGTCGTTAAAGTAGGTTTTATAAAACTAGGAAATCTTGGAACCTCACAAGTAATAGACCTGATACTTGATGAGATTGCGGCGAGAGAGGGAATTGCAGTGCGCGTGTTCGGGACAGGTGCAAAGATGGGAAAGGACGAGGCGGCTGATACGGCATCCTTCAAGGCATGGAAGCCGGACTTCGTTGTTATGATAAGCCCCAACTCAAGTGCACCCGGACCAACCGCGGCGCGGGATATCTGGAAGGATACGCCAACAATAGTAGTATCGGACGGCCCGACAAAGAAAGAGGACAGGGAAAAGCTGGAGCAGGCTGGATTCGGCTATATCATTCTGCCGGTTGACCCGCTTATTGGCGCAAAAAGAGAGTTCCTTGACCCCGTTGAAATGGTATCGTTCAACAGCGATGCAGCTAAGATATTATCAGTATGCGGTCCGATAAGGCTTGTGCAGACCGAGATCGATAAGCTCATCGACATGGTTGCAGCAGGCACAAAACCCCTTGCTCTTCCCAAGATCCTTGGAAAGCCGGAGAAATGCGTGGAAAGCGCGGGATTTGCCAATCCATACGCAAAAGCAAAGGCACTTGCAGCGTTACATATCGCCACAAAAGTCGCAGAAATTGACTTCCCGGCATGTTTTGTCCTGAAAGAGGTTGACCAGATAGCGACAGCAGCAGCGGCAGGACATGAAGCCATGCGCGCGGCAGCCAGGCTTGCTGATGAGGCGCGTGAGATAGAGAAAGCCAACGACTCTGTCTTCAGGAAACCCCATGCAAAAGATGGAAGACTGCTGACAAAGACTAAACTTCTGGATAAACCCCAGTAACTTTTTTTAAGGAAGTGGTTCCCACTTCCTTTCTGTTATTTTTGAAGTAACGGACTCCGTTTTGAAAAACGGAGCATCAGCAAGGATGTTCGTGGTTTTTGTG
>JAJRAP010000310.1 GCA_028679855.1 Candidatus Methanoperedens sp. | reverse complement strand
TCGTAGCAAGGTAGTCTTGCATATGCCTCCTCATGCCTGTTAGAATAAGTCATCAGCTTGAAGTGGTTCAGGCATGAGCCTTGGCGGACTTCATCGCCAGAGTTTCCTGTTAATATACATTCGTTCATATAACTTTAACTTTAACGCCTGGTCTTGCCTGTTGAGAAAAGCTTAATTTCTTGTAATACAACTTGAGATAGCAGTTTCCATACTCAATTCTCGTATAGAAACAGGTGATGGAGTTCACCTTCAACCGCTCAATAGCTGATAACTCCTACCGATCAACGTTAAATTTGAAAGGAAATATCGGCTATGGATGAGATCAAAGAACAGGCTATTAATTATGTAATGGAGCGCAAGTGCAAAGAAGGCGGGTTTTGTTTTTACAGACTGGAAGAGCCAAATGCTTCTGATACTTATTACGCTTTATCTATCCTGAACTTATTGGATAACAATTTTAAAGATGATACTACAGCAGCTTATTTAAGAAATTTGCAGAATAATCATGGTTCATATCAAAGTGTTTATTCGGCATTCTACTCGATTAAGAGTTTGTTATTGTTAAATGAAGAATCACAGTGTGATCCAATACAGTACGTTACGCGAAATACTGGGATTTACAATGTTGATACTCTAATGGACGAAGTTAGATCGATTTTTGAACGGATGTATTATGTAATTAACCTATGTTTCACGCTGAAAGTCGAACTGGATGAAAGAACTAAGAAAAATATAATCGGTTTTGTTTTAAATCTCCAAAAGGAAGATAAAGGATTTGGCTATACCCGTTCCACACTTTTTGAAACTTCTCAAGCATTGGCGATCCTTAACCGGTTGAACTATCCGATAGATATTCTAAAGACGGAGCACTTCATTAATAAATGCGAAAATCCAATTTATGGTTTTGTAAATGTACCTGATACATCTCCCTCGTTTATTGAACACATTTATGCTGGTGTGATAGCCTCCAATATAATATCCTATAAACCACACTATATTAATCAATGCATTGAAATAATAAGAAAGTGTCAGAATAATAATGGTGGTTTTTCAAGAGCAACAGATGGTGGAATATCCACACTGGAAAATACATATTATGCTATTCATTCTTTAAAATTATTATCTGCATTGACAACATGAGGAGGATATAGATGGAAGTAACTGACGAAGGCAACAGGTATAATGCAAAAGGAGCTGCACTTAAATTTGTAATTTTGCTGGGCATAGTGAGCCTCTTTGCAGACATGACATACGAAGGGGCGCGCAGCATAACAGGCCCTTATCTTGCTATTCTTGGGGCAAGCGGAACTATCGTGGGGATTGTTGCGGGATTCGGTGAGTTGATAGGGTACAGCCTGCGCCTTGTATCTGGCTATATCAGTGATAGAACTGGGAAATATTGGACAATAACGCTTCTGGGATATGGAATTAATCTCCTTGCAGTTCCTCTCCTGGCACTGGCAGGGCGGTGGGAAATTGCTGCCCTTCTCATGATCGCAGAACGGATGGGAAAAGCGATTCGTACCCCTGCCAGAGACGCGATGCTCTCACATGCTACCGCGAAAACGGGGCGCGGTTGGGGATTTGGATTGCATGAGGCAATGGATCAGATCGGTGCAATGCTTGGTCCGCTCATTGTAGCTGGAGTTCTTTATTTTAAGGGAGGGTATCAGAGCAGCTTCGCTATCCTGCTTATGCCTGCCCTTCTGGCGCTAAGTGTTCTCGCTGTAGCCCGGCTACTCTATCCACATCCTCGTGCTTTCGAAGCAGGCTCGGTCAAACCGGAGAGCAAAGTTTTCCCAAAAGTATTCTGGCTCTATCTTACCGCAGTCGCTTTGATTGCAGCAGGGTATGTTGATTTCCCGCTGATTGCCTATCATTTCAAAAGAGTATCTATCGTTTCAGATGAGTGGATTCCTATCTTCTATGCTATTGCCATGGGAGTTGACGCTCTCGCTGCACTTTTGTTTGGACGTTTATTTGATCGAATAGGAATTTCTATCCTTATTGCTTCAGCTCTCATTTCTTCGCTTTTTGCCCCGTTGGTTTTTCTGGGAGGCTTTTATTTCGGTTTGCTCGGAATGGTTTTATGGGGTATAGGCATGGGAGCGCAGGAATCCATTATGAGAGCCGCTGTTGCAGGAATGGTCTCGATGGATAGGCGCGGCTCAGCGTATGGGATTTTTAACACAGGTTATGGGATATTCTGGTTCTTGGGCAGTGCATTAATGGGGATTCTCTATGATATCTCGATTCCCTCTCTTATTGTATTCTCGGTGTTAGCGCAGCTTGCTTCTATCCCTTTGCTTCTTTTGGTTAGAAAAGAGCCGCCATAGCTTAAAACAGCTTAACGACGTATTTGTGGTTCATTTAGAAAATTTGTTCATGTGGGAAATGTAGTTTGAGTTAAAGAGTATAAGAAATACGGAATTATATCTTTACTCTATGTGCCCGTACTCAGTTCCACAATTGTTATGTTGGTTTTCGTCCTTCTTATGGATGCACAAAACGCCTATCGTTGCAGCAGTCACCGGTATACCCCGTACGATGTACGATGCCTGTATATAGCGTTTTTAGGAATATACACTATTATTTCCTGGTATATTCCTGTATATTTTGAGCTGAAACATATTTCTCCGCAGTATCCCGACTCCGCCAAACAGAGTCCAGGTAACCGCCATGTGACCAGAGATGACCTTCACGCCATTCTCAGGTCCTGTCTCAATATCTGCTCATTATTCCTTTGATTTTTCCGGCAATATAACTTACTGGATCATTCTGGTGTATACTGGAAAAAATCAAACATACTGGTTATAATCCTCGGGTCTTGTGACGATCTTAAGGCTCACTTAACAGCTCCAGCATCTTCCCCGCATCAGTCACAGGAAGATTGCAGCAATAATTCCAGCAAACATATGCCGTAGCCCTTCCCTCAATGCTCGTGAGATTCCTGGTATATTCAGCAAGACCTATTATTTCTGAATCCTCACCTGTGCGAAGCATCACTACCTTCCCTGGAATGAACTTTCCCCTCAGAGCCGCAAGCATAGCTTTTGTATCTTCTGCTCCGGGATCACCTGCGATAACCACTTCGCTTGTCGGACCGAGTGCAAAATCAAGCGCCGCCATCATCTGTGTATATACCATTGGCGCCTGCCAGATCGTTCTTGAAAAAGCCCTTCCTATCTGCACCGCTTTTTCCTCAAATTCTGCATTTGCGGTCATCCTGCCAAGGCGCAGCAAATTAAGCATAGCGACCGAATTGCCCGAAGGTACTGCGCCATCATATATCTCTTTCTTTCGAAATATGAGTTCCTCAGCGTCATCTGCAGTGAAATAAAGACCCTGGTTTTCCCGGTCCCAGAAATGTTCTATCATAATTTCGTTTATCTCAAGTGCAGCCCGCAGGTACGATACCATGAAAGTCGCTTCATAGAGTTCTATCAATCCCCAGGTAAGAAAAGCATGATCATCCAGAAAAGCCATCACAGCGGGCTCATCATCACGGTAGCGGTGAAAAAGCCTCCCATCCTGACCCCGCATGCGCAAGAGTATGAAATCTGCCGCCCGGCAGGCAGCATCGGCATACTCAGGCTTATCAAATGCCGAAGCGCCCTTTGCAAGCGCAGCTATCATCAGTCCATTCCAGTCTGCCAGTATCTTATCATCCTTCCCCGGATGCACGCGTTTTTCACGGGCTGCGAACAATTTCTGCTTTGCATTGCCAGTTCTCCTATATAACTCATTAACCGATAATTTAAGGTCAACTGAGAGTTCGGAGAGTGTTTTGGACTGGTGGAGAATATTAATTCCAGTATTTTCCTCTTCCATTAAGTTACCGTACTTATTGATGCTGAACACCTTTTTCATCAATTCGCTCTCTTCACCAAGCACCGAATCCATCTCTATCCCTGTCCAGACGTAAAACTTCCCTTCAACGCCCTCGCTGTCTGCATCCTCGCCAGAAAAAAATCCTCCTTCTCTAGATGTCATATCTCTCAGGACATAGGTAAATACCTCAGAGGCTATTCTTTTGAACTCAACGTTTCCCGTAGCCTGATATGCCTCGGTGTAAGCAATTGCCAGCAGCGCCTGGTCATATAACATCTTTTCAAAATGAGGCACAAGCCATCCAGCGTCTGTGGAATAGCGGTGAAAGCCAAAACCGACATGGTCATATATCCCTCCCATGCTTATGGCTGAAAGTGTGCGCTCAACCATCCGTAGAGCCATTAAGTCGCCGGTGCGCTTCCAGTAGCGCAGAAGAAAAGTGAGGTTATGCGGCGTCGGGAATTTGGGGGCGCTCCCAAAGCCGCCGTTTTGTTCATCGAATGCTTCCAAAAGCTGCTCATAAGCCACATGAAGGACATCCTCTTTCAATTCTTCTCCCGCCTTTTGCTTATCTTTAAGGGACGAGATGACCTCTGCGGCAAGAGCCTCTGCGCCGCCCCTGTTCTTCTTCCAGATGTCTCTGATCTGTGGTATTATCTCCATCATACCCTGCCTCCCGAATTTGCTTTCCTTCGGAATATAAGTAGCTGCAAAGAATGGTTTTTTATCATGCGTCATTATTATATTTAGCGGCCACCCACCGCTTCCTGTCATAGCCTGGCATACTTTCATGTAGATGCCATCAATGTCAGGGCGCTCCTCCCTGTCTATCTTTATGCTGACAAAAACATCGTTCATCAATTTTGCTACTTCTTCATCTTCATATGATTCCTTCTCCATCACATGGCACCAGTGGCATGTGGAATAACCGCTTGAGAGAAATATGGGTTTGTCTTCTCTTTTTGCCTTCTCAAAAGCTTCGCTGCCCCATGGATACCAGTCAACGGGGTTATAGGCGTGCTGGAGAAGGTAGTGGCTTTTTTCAAGGGCGAGTCGGTTGGGCTTTCTTATGGTATTTGACTTTTTGTTGTTTTCCATCTTTTTCCTCACTCCATCAGAGAACGCTTTTCTTTATTCAATTTTTTCTCTATCTTCTCATAGTCGCCCAGGTAAGCAGTCATTAGAGATTGTCGGAAAAGTACATAATTCTTACTCATTTTATATAACCATAATATTTTTCAATTCCATCCTCAAAGAACCTTACCACAATAAGCTTCATGCTGCCTGAAAAGTTGCGAAGATTCGTTTCTTTAAATCCAATCAGTCCATCAGTTCCTTCCATTCATAGACACATTTCCAAAGCTTTTTATTGATATACCATGTCTTTTGGGGGATATGAGAGCAGTCATACCATTTAAGAAGAGCAATGCCAAATCAAGGCTGTCCACGCTTCTCACGGATAAAGAAAGGGAGGAATTCGCAATGGCTATGCTCTCGGACGTGACTGAAACCCTTCTGCGATCAGGATGTTTCAAGGTTGTGGATATACTGTCCACCTCGCTCATTGACGATGTTGGTGCCAATATTGTACTGACAGAAATGGGTCTTAACGAAGCCCTGAACGAATACCTCCATAAAATGTCATCACATTTTTTTAACGAACCGGTGCTGATAATCATGGCAGATATTCCTCTTGTTTCAATAAAGAACATCAGGGAAATCACTGCAAGCCATGCAGAAATTGTGATAGTTCCCGGAAGGATGGGAGGAACCAACGCCTTATTCATCAGCGACCCATCTCGTTTTCATGTGGACTATTACGGCGCAAGCTTTTTAAAACACCGGAATATTGCAGAAAAGAAAGTCCTTGTCTATGAAGTTTTTGACTCTTTTAACCTCAGCACTGACATCGATGAGGTGGCTGACCTTGCCGAGGTGCTACTTCACGGGACAGGGCGTGCAGCGGGATACTTGAAAAAGCTTGGATTCGTGCTTGAAGAGAGCAGGGGCAGGGTTGGAGTGAAGAGAAAGTAGGGGAAAAGTATAATATCTTGTATTATAAGGTGGAGTTACATTTATGCAGCTTGAAAAACTCAGACATGGCACAGAACTTATAAAACGCGGTTTTGCCAGTATGCAGAAAGGCGGGGTCATAATGGACGTAACCACCCCGGAAGAAGCGCTTATAGCTGAAAGAGCCGGCGCGGTGGCGGTCATGGCGCTCCACCAGGTACCTGCGGATATCAGGAGAACAGGTGGGGTTGCACGTATGGCTGATCCTGTTGTGATCGAAGCGATAATGGATTCTGTCACAATACCAGTCATGGCTAAGGCCAGGATAGGTCATTTCGTGGAGGCAGAGATCATTGAGGCGTTAGGCGTTGACATGGTGGATGAGTCAGAAGTACTCACACCGGCTGACGAGATGTTCCATATAGACAAGACAAAATTTACCATCCCATTCGTCTGTGGTGCACGAGACCTTGGTGAGGCGCTTCGCAGGATAAACGAAG
>JAJRAP010000309.1 GCA_028679855.1 Candidatus Methanoperedens sp. | reverse complement strand
GCACCACAGCTTATTATCGAAGACCTGTGGGAACTGCTGCAGTACCATGTGACGACATTTATTGATAATGCGGTATCTGGCGTGCCTCCGGCAAGGCACAGGTCTGGAAGGCCATTGAAGACGTTATCCCAGCGTTTAAAGGGTAAGGAAGGGCGTTTCAGGGGAAGTTTGTCAGGAAAACGTGTGAACTTCTCAGCAAGAACTGTCATCTCGCCTGACCCGAACCTGCGAATATTCGAGGTGGGTGTACCCCTTGAAATAGCTAAAGAACTTACAAGCACAATGTTCGTGACCCCAAGGAATTTCGATGAGGCAAAAGAATATGTAAGAAGGGGTCCAGAAAATCATCCGGGCGCCAATTATATCGTAAGAGCCGATGGACGCCGGGTGAAGATCACGGATAAGAACTGTGGTGAACTTGCTGACCTGGTGGAACTGGGATGGAAAATCGAGAGACAGATAAAAGATGGAGATATTGTTCTGTTCAACAGACAACCTTCACTTCACAGAATGAGCATAATGGCTCACGAGATAAAAGTTTTACCAAATAAGACATTCAGATTAAATCCTGCTGTATGTCCTCCATACAATGCTGACTTTGACGGCGACGAGATGAACATGCACATACCGCAGAACGAGGAAGCACTTGCTGAAGCAAAGATCCTTATGCATGTGCAGGAAAATATCCTGTCCCCAAGGTTTGGAGGACCTATCATAGGAGGCATTCATGACCACATCACAGGGCTCTTTTTGCTCACGAACAGCAAAGAAAAGATATTTAAGAACGATGCCCTGGAACTTCTCGGGAAATCCGAGATCCGCGAACTGTACACTCCAGCTGGAGAAGAGAATAAGCGGCCATATTGGACTGGAAAACAGATATTCAGCCATATTCTTCCGAAAGGTCTCGATCTTCAGTTCAAATCAGAGATATGCGAACAATGCGATACCTGCAAGGGTGTTGATTGCGAAAAAGATTCGTATGTGGTTATTAAAGATGGGATACTTGAAATGGGAACCATCGATGAAAAAGCCATAGGAGCTTTCAAAAGCGTGATACTTGATAAACTCATGAAGGAATTCAATCCTGTAATTGCCTGCAAATTTATCGACGATGCGACCAAGCTTGCTATCAGAGCTATCATGCACGGGGGATTCAGTTTCGGTATAGATGATGAATTCATTCCCATAGATGCACAGAATCAGATCAACGATGTCCTTGATAAGGCCAGGGAGAAAGTAAAAAACCTGATTTTTGCATACGGGGCGGGAGAACTCGAACAGCTTCCGGGACGAACGCTTGCTGAGACGCTTGAGATGGAGATAATGAAAGAGTTGAGCAAAGCCAGAGACTCAACAGGTGATATTGCAGGGCATCATCTTGGAATGGATAATTCAGCAGTGATAATGGCAAAGTCCGGAGCAAGGGGTTCGATGCTCAACCTTACTCAGATGGCTGCATGCGTTGGCCAGCAGGCAGTAAGAGGCGAGCGTATTAAAAGAGGCTATGCAGGCAGGACGCTTTCACATTTCGAACGCAACGATCTTGGCTCCGAGGCTCATGGATTCGTAAGAGCCAGCTACAAGAGCGGTCTATCTCCCACTGAGTATTTCTTTCACGCCATCGGAGGACGCGAAGGTCTGGTAGACACAGCGGTCAGAACATCCCAGTCAGGTTACCTCCAGAGGCGGCTTGTGAATGCATTGCAGGACCTGGAAGTGCAGTACGACGGGACTGTCAGGGATACCAGAAAGATGATCATCCAGTTCAAATACGGCGAGGACGGCATCAATCCCATGAACAGCGATTTCAGTAAACCCGATGCAGTGAGGCGCATTATTGATTCAGTGAAAGGGGTGAAAGAATGAGCGTAGATCAGAAAACCATCGAGGGAACAGTCACAGATCTATCGCTTCCACAGAGAGTTAAAGATAATCTGCTTCGCGAGTTGAAGAACGTAAAGCTCACACAAAAGCAGTTCGATGAGATCATAAAACGCACGATGGCCGTATATGATTATTCAAAGATAGAAGCTGGTGAGGCTGCTGGCGTTGTTTCGGCACAGTCGATAGGTGAACCCGGTACACAGATGACGATGCGAACGTTCCACTACGCAGGCGTAGCAGAGATCAACGTTACGCTGGGTCTGCCTCGGTTGATAGAGATAGTGGATGCCAGGAAAAACCCGAGTACTCCGATGATGACCATTTTCCTTGAAAAGGAGTATGCGTTCGATAGGGATAAAGCCCGCGAACTTGCATGGAAGATCGAAGCTACCTACATTGGCGTTCTTGGCAGCATGTCCACGGACATCACGGACATGAAAGTAGTTGTCGAACTTAATAAAAAAGCCCTTATTCAGCGCAATATGAAAGCAAAAGACGTTTCTGATAAGATCAACGAGGAACTCGATGTGTCATCTTATATCACCGGGGACACGTTGATAATGAAACCAGAGGAACCCTCTTACAGGCAGCTCCTGCAGCTTGTTAAAAGCGTGCATTCCGTGATATTAAAGGGCATCAAGGGAATAAAAAGAGTCGTCATCAGGAAAGAAGAGAGCGGAGAATATGTCCTGTATACCGAAGGTTCTACTCTCAAGGAAGTGCTTGCGATAGACGGTGTAGATCCTACCAGGACAAGGACCAACAATGTTAATGAGATATACGAAGTGATGGGGATAGAAGCAGCAAGGGCAGCCCTTATCCATGAAGCTACAGAGACATTAAAGGAACAGGGTCTGAACGTTGACGTGCGCCACATTATGCTTGTAGCAGATATCATGACTGTTGACGGAGAGGTAAAGCCCATAGGCAGGCACGGTATCTCAGGCGAAAAAGCAAGTGTTCTTGCCCGCGCAGCATTTGAAGTTACTGTCAGCCACCTGCTGGATTCAGGTATTGCCGGTGATGTAGATGAACTTCGTGGAGTAACAGAAAATGTAATAGTTGGTCAGCCCATAAAGCTGGGTACAGGAAATGTTAAATTGATCGCAAAAAAACCAGTTAAAGGAGTATGATTATGGAAACTGATATCAGCAAAGTATTAAGAAGCGCCCTGTCTACAGGTAAAGTTGTCATAGGAATAAAACAAACACGGGATGCTATAAAGAAAGGGAAAGCACAGGTCGTTGTGGTCTCATCAGCCTGCGCGGAACAGAATCTTTTAGAACTCAAGGGAACAGCTATGATAAAATATTCAGGGTCAGGAGTTGACCTTGGTGTCGCGTGCGGCAAACCATTCTCGATTTCAGCGCTTGCCGTGCTGGAACCCGGAGATTCCGAGATACTTTCTTTTGGGAGCCTGAATGAGTGAAGTGAAACTGAGCACGGATGGAATAAGATATATAGCATTATTTGAGAGCATGACTGGAGCAAGTGCACGGGATTGCTTTGAAGATTCTGAGAACAACAGATTGATATTCGTAGTAAAGAGCGGGGATATGGGACTTGCTATCGGCAAAGGCGGAGAACATATAAATCGCGTAAAGAAAACAATCGGTAAGCATGTTGAGATCATCGAACACTCGGACGATGCTGCAGAGTTCGTTAAGAATGCCTTTCATCCCGTTTCTATAAAGAACGTAAACATTATGGTTAAGGACGACAAGCGCATAGCTTATGTAGAAGTACTTACTAAAGAGAAAGGTCTTGCCATCGGGAGAGACGGCAAAAACATCGAAAAAGTAAAAAAGCTCTCCGCGAGGCACCATAATATAGATGATGTAATAATTCAATGAGACGGAGGAAAAAACTTGGGAAAAGGAATGTACGCCGCTCGGAAACTCAAGAGCGAGCATAAGAAATTCAGATGGAGCGATATCAATTACAGCCGGAGGGCTCTTAATCTTGATGTAAAGGCTGACCCGCTTGCAGGGGCGCCCCGTGCCCGGGGTATTGCGCTTGAAAAAGTTGGGATCGAAGCTAAACAGCCAAACTCAGGCATCAGAAAATGTATTAGACTGCAGCTTATCAAGAATGGTAAACAGGTAACGGCATTCTGTCCATTGGACGGCGCCATCAACTTCATAGATGAACATGATGAAGTTCTCGTGGAGGGTATAGGCGGACGGATGGGCGGTGCCATGGGTGACATCCCCGGCGTGCGCTGGAAGGTCGTGGCAGTGAATAACGTGGACTTGAGGCAGATGGTGCTCGGAAAGAAGGAAAAACCGGTGAGATAATATGCACAAATTATATGGAAAATGGGACTTTTCTGAAGTTGAGATCAAAGACCCCAGTATAAGGAACTACGTC
>JAJRAP010000308.1 GCA_028679855.1 Candidatus Methanoperedens sp. | reverse complement strand
GGCGCGGTGCTTGCGTTCGTGTATGAGAGGGTGAAATAAAAAAGCATAAGGAGGTATCTATGAATCTCAATTTTATTTCACGAGCCTTTTGTCTTGGAGTCATTTGCTTTGTACTCCTGGCAAACTGCTCACTGGCTGATAAGCCTGGACCAGGTACAAACACTGGAATGGGGCGTGTTTTCTTCCCGAATCCAGTTGCTTCTTTGCAGAACCAGAATTTGACTGACCAGAAGGATGCGGATTACCCTGCGCTCCAGCCTGCTTACAGGAATGTCTCCCTTACAAATCTCGATGGCAGCGGATACTTACATGGGGATTGGGCGAACGTTAAAAGCTCGACCGGGCCTCTGGCTTATTCACCAGATAATACATTCCTTTACAACCGCAAGGATGACCAATTTGAGCAGGTGATGGTGTATTACTGGGTCACTGAAGCGCAGAAGTATATACAGAGCCTGGGCTTCGGGGGCATGCGACGGTCTATCAACAATGAGTCGCAGGATGTGCGGATTAATCAGTTGGGCACAGATAACTCTTACTCATGGGACAAGAAGGATATCCTTCGCTTTGGCAAGGGCGGTGTTGACGATGCCGAGGACGCTGAGGTGATCCTGCACGAATATGGACACGCTATGATGGACTCGCAGGTAACCCCTTTCGGATTCGGCACCTCTGTCGAAGCTGGCGCCATCGGTGAGGGTTTTGCAGACTATTGGGCAGTCACGGTGACAGATGTGATTGCACCTACCCCAGACCCTGCCTGTGTTGCAGACTGGGATTCTGTTTCTTATACGACTGGCGAACCTCACTGCCTGCGAAGGATCGACCTCGACCTTCACTATCCACAAGATCTCAACGGGAGCGTTCACCACGACGGGCAGATATGGTCGCGAGCCCTTTGGGATATTCGCGCCAATCTTGGCCACATTAAGGCAGACACCATCATTCTTGAGGCTCAGTTTGACTTTGCCCCTGATACCAACATGCCAGACGCAGCCCAGGATACAGTTGCAGCCGCCGAAAGCTTATATGGAGGAAAGGATGGAACAATTGTGAGAAATGCTTTCATTGACCGCGGGATTCTTGAGAATCCGCAGTCATATCTTTCACAAACGTGGTCTATTTCTTCCATACCTGTCATGCGCCTGTGAAAATTCCCCGGAAACTATTGCGCCCCAAATGGATATTTCACCGGCGAGTAAAACCGAAGCGGTAATCTTTTGCTGTCCCAAGTCCGGTACCTCCTCCAACTGTTGCAATTACAAGATCTGGCAGATTGACGCCCACATATAGATCCCCATCTTTTGTCACGTCCATTATAGTTGAGCCGATGGCGGATTCTGCAACATAAGCCACATCCTGACCGCATGCAATAAAAATGCCAGCAAGTCCATTTGCGAAATGGTGATTATAGGTTATTGTCCCGATATTTGCAGCAGCCATAAGATAATTGGAATAACAGGCATAGGACAACTCTTCCGGAGTTGTCCGCAATGCTTCTATTACCATCTTACGCGGGAATCAATCAGTAATTCCCTCTTCTGGCTCAGATTCAAGCTTTAGTATGTGCGTTAACTCTTTCTTTCCTCCATCTTTGGTATAAACAAATGCTTTAAACATAAACGTCCCATAGCCAGCAGTCTTTAGAACAAATCCACCCCTGGGGTTAGTTATTTTTCTTATAGGATGGGGAAAGGTAGGATGTAAGATGTACTCGACATAATTAACATTGGATAGCTCTCCTGAACCGCTATCATCCAAAAAAGCCTCCCAATCCCACCATTGATAACCTTCGGACATACCTCTGTAATGCCATCTGTTTCTAATTCTTAGAGTCATTTGAATCCTCCAGGTTCTTTTGATTTCCAAGAAATTTTTGCTTGTTTTGAGACCACAATGCAAACTCAGAATCATTATAAAACATATTAAATCAAACCTCCAATGTATGCTGAAGAATAATGTCCGTTACTGGATACTCAATTCCATTATCGTCCTTTATGACCATTGTCGTTATGTGCTCATACTTAATGTTAGACGGAAGAGGAATGAAGAACATCCAGGTTCCAGGTGTAGGCCCTCTTGTTAATTTTAATTTCTCACCTCTATCCACACGTTCACCTTTCGCATCTGAGATTTCATAAGAACATTCGATGAGCTTCGCACCAGGTGCCTTAGGAGATTTGAAATCAAAGACGATCAGCATGCTTTTTGTGGAAAAAAACTCTAACTTGAATGCAACAATTGTTGCGGTCACGATTTCCCCCAAAACACCCCCAATACCCCACTTGGCAAAGGCGGACTGTCTCACTTCTGTACCGAAAATACCTACGTTCGCCAATAGAACAATCACAGCAGTAAGAGATGTTATCACCACAAAGATAATCAGGAATAACATTTTTCCTTTCTCAACCATATTAAATCCTCACATACAAATTTTATTAAATTAGTATCCGAAATACTAATAGTTTACTATAATGTGCGCCTCAATCTTCAGATTTAGAAATTTTTCCGGCTATCCATCGCCTTCAGTCTCTTGGCGAAAAAATAAATAAGAATACATGCCATGATCATTTCAAGGCATGTATATCCTTGGAAAAAGTTTACTTTAACTTTATTCCAGTAGCAGGGTTCCAGCTTCCAATAGGGACCATTGTCTTGTTCACGACTTCAAGAATAGTGTAGTCTTGAGGAACATCGCCGTTTTCGTCAAAGGATTTATCCCCCGTCACTGCTTTGTATTTGTGGCTGACTGCGGGTAGAGCATTCTTTATTTTTTCCCCGTCATTTCCTGCTTCCTTTATTGCAAGAGCCGCAAGAGTTACAGCATCAAACTCTGTATCAGAATATATTCCCGGGTCTTTTCCATAGGCTGCTCTGTAAAGCTTCAAGAAATTCTGATATTCAGGACTCTGTTCAGGGCTTGAAGGCTTTGTCAGGAGCATTCCTTCCATCTGGGAAGCCACCTCCGGGTTCTGGAAAATACCCGGGTCTGCGATACCCTCCGCAGCTATCCAATTAGTTTTCAAACCAAGTTGTTTTGTCTGTTGGAGTATGGAAGATGCTTCTGCAGGATATCCCACATATATTATCACATCAGGAACCGCTTTCTTAATAGTATCAAGTTCAGTTCTGTAATCAGCTTTGCCTTTCTCATAATGTATGCTTTTGACAATGGTACCGTTGAACTTTTCTTTGAAAACATTTTCAAGACCAATCCCATAGTCATTATTTTCTACGAGTGCAGCAGCTTTGGTGAAATTCTTTGCCATGGCAAGTTGTGCGATTGCATCACCCTGCAGGTTATCGCTTCCCACAACACGGAAGACATAATCTCCTGCATTAGTTAAAGACGGGGCAGTCGATGAAGGTGAGATGAGTACCACTTTCAATCTTTCTGAATAATTGGCTACAGCAAGCGTTTCAGAGCTTGACACAGCTCCAATTATCACCTGGACGTTATCTACATCGATGAGTTTCTTAGCTGCCTCAGCAGCCTTTGCGGGATCAGTGCCAGTATCTTCAAGTATCAGGGTGATATTTTTGCCATTGATACCCCCCGCTTTATTTATCTCTTGTGCAGCGAGCTTGGCTCCATTAGCCATTGCTTCACCAAATTGTGCTAAGCCACCTGTATATGTTATCAGCACGCCGATCTTAATATCTTCTGCTTTCTGCTGCGCTTTTTCACCAACGCATCCGCTGGCGATAAGCATTGCTATGATGATAAATGATATATACCATTTTTTCATGATTAATCCACCTCATACTTCATTGAGAGTATCCGGTTAAAAAGGGTTTTGGTTTGTATCTTGATCAATTTATATGATTGCGTCTTGGCATCAGAATAACCAGCATCACCGCAGCCATAAGCGCGGTTGCGCTCCCGAACAAAAACGGCGCGCTCGCACCCACTAAATCCCACAACAAACCCGCGATTATGCTTGAAGCAAGAGCCATGAGCCCGGTTGCAGTATAGTAAAGCCCGATCGCAGTCCCTCTTTTATCCGCCGGGACAAGATCAACCGCATAGGCTTTGCTCACCCCGTCGGTCATGGCGATATAGAACCCATATATGGCAAAGAGTATCCATACTAGGTATCCTGCTTTTGCCATCGCGAAACCCAGATAAACGATGGAGAATATCAGGAAACCGCCTATCATCACATTCCTGCGCCCTATCCTGTCCGAGAGCATACCGGCAGGCATTGATGAGAGGGAATAAGTGATGTTATAGACCACATAGGTCAATATTATCACTGCAACAATACCGAAGTAGCCGAACGTGGATGTGATGATCGGGGGAACGCCCCCGAAGTTCTCAAAGATGTCTTTTGTCCGAAGTATCAGGAATGCATTGCTTGAATTTCCGATCGCAAAAACCACAGATATTATTAGAAATATCTTGAAGTCGCGGCTGAAATCCGATAACCTGAATTTCAGTCCGTCCTTTCTCTCACCCGCTTTCTCAGTGACGAAGAACAGCAGTAGCAGCACGCTAATAAGGGCTGGTATGAATGCTATCAGGAATATTGTCCTGTAGCTAGAGTTGGTATCCCAGTGACTGCTTTCAAGATAATACATCAGCACAAGAGCAATAAGCGGACCGATGACCGCCCCGACGCTGTCAAGGGCGCGGTGGAACCCGAAGGCTCTTCCCCTGTATTGCGCTTCTGTGGAATCTGCGATCAGGGCATCGCGAGCAGAAGAGCGCAGTCCTTTCCCGAACCTGTCAAGAAAGCGCGCGGCAAGCACGAAATGCCAGGTTGCCGCGAACGCAAGCAGGGGCTTTGCGATCGTTGAAAGACTGTATCCATAGATCACGAATGGTTTTCTTTTCCCGGACTTATCTGAGAGCCATCCAGATACGACTTCCAGGAGGCTGGCAGTGCTTTCTGCGATGCCTTCTATAAGACCCACTACAGACATCGGGGCGTGAAGAATTGCTGTGAGGAAGATCGGGATTATGGGGTACAGCATCTCGCTACTGATGTCTGTGAAGAAACTGACAAGACCGAGGATGAAAACATTTTTCTTTACACCTTTGATGATGTCTTTGTCCATGGGACCGCCTTTATCTTTTTTTAGGATATAAAATGATGGTGGATTGGCGAGCTTGCGCCCGAACGCACCCGTATCATCATGCAAATGCTGCAGATACTGGAGGTTATAATATTTTAAGCAAATGACATCTTATCTGTCACTTTTACTTAATAATGACCGATATACTTTTAAACAGGCACAACATAACAAATTCCATGGAAAAAGATCGAATAATCGAGATACTGGATGAATGGAATTTCTGGTCAAAGACGCAAGACACAGGGATCCCGCGAGAAGAATATCTGGAACGATTTGAAAACATGATAAAGACCGGACAGGTCGTATTCATAACTGGAGTAAGGCGTTCTGGAAAATCAACCCTGATGAAACAATATATCAGGAGATTGATCGAGGGAGGGGAGGACAGGAAGAACTTTCTGTATATTAATTTTGAAGAGCCAAAGTTCATCGATGACCTCTCCTTAAAATTCTTGAATGAGGTATTTGAAGCTTATCTGGAGATAGTGCAGCCAGTATCAACGCCGAACCTGTTCCTTGACGAAGTCCAGCATGTAAACGGATGGGAAAGGTTCGTGCGCGCACTGCATGAAAAAGCAAGTGCGAACATATTCGTTTCAGGATCATCCGCCAGTTTGCTGAGCAGGGAACTCGGGACGGCGCTGACTGGAAGACATGTCGATATACGTGTCTATCCATTGACGTTCCGGGAGTTTCTTGAGTTCAATGATCTGAAATTCAAAACAAGACTGGAAATGCTGTCAAATAAGACAAGAATAAAGCAGATGCTGCGGGAATATCTTGCATCGGGAGGTTTTCCACGCGTTACACTGTCTCAGGAAAAAGAAGAGATATTGGGCAGGTATTTCGAGGATATCATACTTCGCGATGTAGCCGAAAGATACAGTATCAAGAAAGTTGATAAATTGAGGAGTCTCGCAAAATTTTATTTGACAAATATCGCCTCTCCTTCATCATTCAGGAAAGTGGCGAACTTCATTGGTTTAAGCCTGGACAGTGTTGAACGGTTTTCTTCATATCTGAGGGACGCATATATGTTATTCTTTATCAATAAATTCTCGTATTCGCTGAAGGAACAGGAGATAAATCCAAGAAAAGTTTATTCGATTGATACCGGCTTACGGAATTTAGTAGGCTTTAAGTTCAGCGAAGATCTGGGAAAACTTTATGAAAATGCTGTATTTCTGGAATTTCAGAAAAACAATGAAGAAGTATATTATTACGTGAACAGGTATGAATGCGATTTAATAATAAAGAAGGGCAGAGTTATTACATCAGCTTTTCAGGTCTGTTATTCTATCACGGAAGAAAATAAAGAAAGGGAACTGGAAGGTTTGCTTGATGCCCTGAACGATTTCGACCTTGATGAGGGAACCATCATAACAGAAGACATGGAAACAAGTGAAAAGCATGGTAAAAAGATCGTCAATTTCGTACCGCTCTGGAAGTGGCTGCTTGAAAGAAAGCCGCTACCCCACAACCCCCACGATCAAGCATTTCAGTGAACCTCATCTGCTTTCGAAGGAGCCACCTCCTATACGCCAGACCTTTTGACATGGAACGGCGAACTTGCCTTTTATTTTATCTCTTCATGGTATTCCTGAAGGGATCTCACCTCGATGCGATTTTCCCGTGCAGCTTTTATTCCCTTCGCAGCAGCCCTTCCAGCATCCGTGGTCGTGAAATATGGTATCTTGTATTTGATGGCAGATTTTCGAATGTAGCTGTCGTCATAGAAACTCTGTTTCCCCGCCGGGGTGTTCAGCAAGAATTGGATCTGCCTGTTCTTCATGAGATCCACGATATTGGGGCACCCCTCATGCAATTTCTTGACACTTTCGCAAATTATCCCTTTCTCTCCTAAAAATTCAGCAGTGCCATCTGTGGCAAGTATCTTAAAGCCCATATCAGCCAGTTCTTTAGCTACTGGCAGCGCGCGATCCCTGTCACCTGATGCAACAGTAATAAGCGCAGTTCCCTCAAGCGGCGGTGCAAACCCTGCAGCAACCTGTGATTTGAAGAATGCCAATGCGAACGAATTAGCAAGCCCCAGAACTTCACCAGTTGATCGCATCTCAGGTCCAAGCACTGGATCGACCTCAGGGAACATGTTGAAAGGGAAAACCGCCTCCTTCACACCATAATGTGAATATTTGCGCTGATGCGTGTCCATTTCTTTCAACTTTGCTCCCAGCAGGATCTCTGTGGCGATACGCGCCATCGACACTCCTGTAACTTTCGAAACAAGAGGCACTGTACGCGATGCACGCGGGTTTGCCTCAAGAATAAATACTTTTCTCTTCTGGATCGCATACTGGATATTAATAAGCCCGATAACTTTAAGTTCCATCGCTATTCTTCTTGTGTATTCTTCAAGGGTCTTTAGTTGATCCTCTTTTATCCCTATCGGTGGCAGCACGCAAGCGCTGTCTCCAGAATGGATCCCCGCAAGTTCGATATGTTCCATGATCGAAGGGATGAACACCTCTTTGCCATCTGAAATAGCATCCACTTCACATTCGAGTGCGTCTTCGAGGAACTTATCGATAAGCATCGGCTTCTCCGGAGTGATCTCGATAGCCCCTTCAACATATTTTCTGAGCTTTTCCTTGTCATATACTATCTCCATACCCCGCCCGCCCAGTACATAGGATGGACGAACAATGAGAGGATAGCCTATGCGTGCGGCAACCTTGAGAGCCTGTTCGAGCGAAGTGGCTGTACCATGTTCAGGCGCCGGGATATTCAGTTTCCTGATAACATCAGAGAATCGTTCACGGTCTTCCGCAAGGTCAATGCTTTCAACTGAAGTGCCAAGTATTTTTACGCCAGCTTCTTCAAGTTCCTCAGCAATGTTAAGGGGCGTCTGCCCGCCGAACTGAACAATTGCCCCCTCAGGTTTTTCTTTCTCATAGATGCTCAGCACATCCTCTACAGTAACGGGCTCAAAATACAGCTTGTCCGATGTATCGTAATCCGTAGAAACTGTTTCAGGGTTGCAGTTGACCATAATGGATTCATATCCCATTTCGCGAAGCTTCAATGCAGCATGGACGCAAGTATAATCAAACTCAATACCCTGACCTATCCTGTTAGGTCCGCCGCCAATTATCATGATCTTCTTCCTGTCAGATACAGGCACTTCATCAGGAGCGTTATATGTGGAATAATAATATGCCACATTCTCAGCCCCGCTGACCGGTACGATATTCCATGCCTGCCGCAGTCCAAGGGAAAGACGATGTTTTCGGATCTGTTTTTCAGGGACTCCCAGTATCTTTCCGAGGTACCTGTCAGAGAAGCCGTCTTTTTTCGTCCTGATAAGAAGAGCATCGGGCAGCACTTTGCCTCTATACTTAAGTATCTCGTTTTCCAGTTCTACAAGTTCTTTCATTTGCTGCACGAACCAGTGTTTTATATGAGTAAGTTGGTACAGTTCCTCGACAGGCATTCCCTTTCGCAGCGCTTCATACATGATGAACTGGCGTTCTGACGAAGGCTCGATCAATAACTTGCGCAATTTATCAAGTGTGAGCTTATTGAAATTTTTAGCAAAGCCAAGTCCATAGCGTCCTGTCTCAAGCGACCGTATGGCTTTCTGGAATGCTTCTTTATATGTTTTCCCTATGCTCATTACCTCGCCCACAGCACGCATCTGTGTCCCGAGCTTATCGATCGAGCCGGGGAACTTTTCAAAAGCCCATCTGGCAAACTTCACGACAACGTAATCCCCGGATGGAGTATATTTATCGAGTGTTCCATCGCGCCAGTAGGGAATATCGGAAAGTAACAAGCCTCCAGCTAGTTTTGCCGAGACAAGCGCAATTGGGAAGCCTGTAGCTTTTGACGCAAGGGCTGATGAGCGTGACGTGCGTGGATTGATCTCTATCGCAACTACCCGGTCAGACACTGGATCGTGAGCGAACTGAATGTTCGTGCCGCCTATCACACCAATAGCTTCCACAATGCGGTAAGAGTACTCTTGCAGTCTTTCCTGGAGTTCTTTTTTTATCGTGAGCATTGGGGCTGTGCAGAAACTGTCGCCTGTGTGAACGCCCATGGCATCGACGTTCTCTATGAAGCATACGGTGATCTTGTTGTTATCCGCATCCCGCACGACTTCAAGTTCGAGTTCCTCCCAGCCAAGCACAGATTCTTCTATTAATATCTGCCCGACAAGACTTGCAGAAATGCCCCGGCTTGCGATCGTCCTGAGTTCATCAACATTGTAAACCAATCCTCCGCCTGTTCCTCCCATAGTGTAGGCAGGTCGAATGACTACTGGATATCCCAGTTCTTGCGCTATCTTTTCAGCGCCTTCCACACTGAGGGTCGCTTCACTGCGTGGCACCTCTATTCCAAGTTTATTCATTGTTTCCTTGAAAGCGATCCTGTCTTCACCCCGCTCGATAGCATCAGCCTGTACCCCCAGTATTTTTACGCCGTATTTTTCAAGAACGCCTTTTTTATAAAGTTCTGATGTCAGGTTCAGTCCGTTCTGACCTCCCAGATTGGGCAGTACGGCATCAGGACGCTCTTTTTCAATGATCTTCTCAAGCATCTCTGCGTTGAGCGGTTCTAAATAAGTCCTGTCCGCCATTCCGGGATCGGTCATGATGGTTGCAGGATTGGAGTTGACAAGCACGATCTCGTAACCCAGCTGTCGAAGCGCCTTGCATGCCTGTGTGCCTGAATAATCGAACTCAGCTGCCTGACCGATCACGATCGGGCCCGAGCCTATGATAAGTACCTTATGTATGTCCTCTCTTTTGGGCAAAATTTCACCTCCTACTGAAAAGATATCTAATATTTAATACCTTTTGATTTTGGAGAGCTTTTATATAGTATTAAATTTAGGATATATATCAGTAGCTTTCAGAAGAGATAAACTCATGGCTGATAAGATCAAGTACTCAAAAATATCAACATCCACCGACTCTACAGGCGAAGAAATTGCTCCAATTGCCATGGCAATACATGAACTTTTGGGATTGCCTATAGCCATGAGGAGCCTCAATAAAAAAGGGGTCAGAATTGAAAAAGGAAAGATACTCGATACTGAATATACCGGTCCTGTGCTGGAACAGGTCTTAAAAGAGAACAGGACATTACGCACCGTCCCTCCAAGCGGTCAATATGCCGGAATTCCTGTAGTTGCTGCCCCTATAAGAGATAAAGAAGGATATGCGATTGCAACAATCGGTGTATTGGATGTGGTTGGGACTGTGGATTTGGGTCGTTTTGTTGGCAATAACCCTGAAAGTATAAAGCAGCTACAAGAAGCCATAAGGAAACGAGTGGGTCTTGCACTTTTTTAAATCCTAAAAGTAACTATAATATACTTTTTCTGTTAGAAAAGATTTAAATAACCAAAAGAACATGGTTATTTTAATTATGACAAACATAGTGAGTATTTCTCTTATATTAGTAGGATGTTCCATTATCGTTGCATTTATAGGGTTATTTTTCGTTTTCAAAATCTGTCTGGTGTGGAAGCGGTTAGATAAAAATCTATTGAAAACTATGGTTTTTCTGGATGAAAATTTTCTGGTGAGAAACTGGGTATACTTGTTGGCAACTGGCGCCTTTATTGCCCTGCGAAGGGTGATACAGTTTTTGGAGTTATTGGAACTCCCAATACAAAGTCCAGCAGAGACGATCATCTTCGATTTAATGGGACTTGCTGTAATAACCCTATTAGTTCAATTAGGATACTATTGGTACAGGCTGATATACTCCTCGTTACCTCCTTCAAAATAGGCAATATTCAGGCAGTCTGCATGAAAATCAGAGGAGTTTCATGACCTGCTTTAATTCATCCACTCTCAACTGTCCGGGGGCTGTGGCTTTTTCCACATAACCGTAGGTCATGACAGAGCCGTATAGCGGGGCTACCACGCGCGAATGCCTGCCAGTCTCTCCAATCGCTATCACGCATACCTCCCTTTCTGTTTTAAGAGTGACGTTGAACAACCGCAGCACGTCCGCAAGCGAGTTCGGCATCATAGCAAGCTTTGCAATGTCAGCACCAGCGGCAAATGATTTGCTGATAATTCCTTTCATGATGTCGTTGCTAGGTGTTTTTTGAAAATCATGCGTCGAAATTATGACGGTTTTCCCGGCGTCTCTGGCTTTTTTAACCACTGCGTCCCTGTCTTTAGCGCATAACTCAATATCTACGGCATCAGCCATGGGCAGAAGGGAGATCAATGTCCGAATTCGCTCATCCTCGCTTCCCTTCCAGGCACCTCCTTCTTGTTTCATGCGGTTTGTAATAATGACAGGCAGACCTGTTTTTTTTATATCCTGAAGTGCCAGATGCGCATCTGAGTCCAGAAGGTCTATCCTGAGTTCCAGGATATCTGCGCCAAGTTCTTTTGCCCTTTTCGCAGAATCAAATGGCATCTCTCCTATTGCTGCCACGATAGATCTATTGAGTGTTACGCTGCCTATTTGCGCCATGTTAGATAGATGATACTGCTTTATGATAAGGGTTATGTCACTATATTCGATATATTTAATACACTAAAATACAGTATCCATACAATATTATGACAATATCAGACATAATTAAAAATTCGGGATATGCCGCTGTATTCGGGTTCATGGGACTCATCGTGGGCATCTGGACTGCCGACCTTCTCTACCGTCTTATCCTGCATAATATGGAACGTACGACAACATCAAGCATATCCCTGATCATTATTGTATTGATAATAGCCGCTGCATCGGTATTTGGTTTTACAAAGGGGAAGAAATTACTGGAAGATTAACTACGGTCTCCTTCCATATTCTCATTCGGCAGAGCAAAATCCTCAGACTTCGTGCCATTATCCTCTTCTATTAATTTTTCCACTTTTTGCCTGGCGCTTTTTAGCATGGCGTTACATTCTCTGGACAAAATTATGCCGTGCTCGAAAAGTTCAAGGCTCTCATCAAGGGAAAGCTGTCCTTTCTCAAGTTTCTCAACTATTGTCTCAAGTTCCGCAAGCCTATCTTCAAATCTTATTTCCATTTGCATTCCTCTTTATCATTTACATCACATTTGATTTTCCCATCGTTAACAAGGATCTGGATCTCATCGTTTTTTTCTACTTCACTGATGCTGCGTACCGGTTTCTTATCAGGAAGTTTCAACGCTATGCTGTAACCCCGTGAAAAAGTCCCGAGCGGGCTTACAGCATCAAGTTTACCGGCGCATGCCCTGAAAGCAGACGTCTTTGTTTCAAGCCGCTTTTCAATGCTGTGCATCTTACGCTGTGAAATATCATCGATATACTGCATATAATTGGCAAGACGTTCCTGAAATAAATTTGGGTCCACGCACTTCCTGAGTTCTGCTGCGTGAAGGGACCGATCTCTGATATCGCGCCGCTGCTTTTCAATTAATATTTCCCTTAACCTCTTTACCTGACTGATTATTTCCTGCCTGTCCGGAACCGCCAACTCAGCAGCAGCAGACGGCGTTGGGGCACGGACGTCTGCCACAAAATCAGCGATGGTATAATCGGTCTGGTGCCCCACTGCTGAGATGATGGGGAGCTTTGAGCGAAAAATAGCCCGTGCCACAGCCTCTTCATTGAACGCCCACAGGTCTTCCAGCGAGCCTCCGCCCCTTCCCATGATAATGATATCAACGTCCGTTTTATTAAGAAGTTCAATAGAGTGGACTATGCTATTGGCGGCATATTCTCCCTGCACTATTGTTGGAATGAACAATACACTTACTGGGTATCTTCTTTTCAGGATTGTCAGTATATCATGAAGGACAGCTCCGGTTTCCGAAGTGGCGACCCCGATCTTTTTTGGGAACCGTGGCAGCGCTTTTTTATGTTCGGGCGAAAAAAGCCCCTCAAGCGCCAGTTTATTCTTTAACTGCTCATAAG
>JAJRAP010000307.1 GCA_028679855.1 Candidatus Methanoperedens sp. | reverse complement strand
GTCTGAATTAAAGTTCAACAAACAAGATAGACTGGACTTTTCTTAGGAAATTAAATATATATATTAGACATAAATGGGAATAATGGAATGATGGAATGGTGATAGAAAGTGTCTAGATATATAGATCAAAGTAGTTTTTCTTTGTGGCACTCATTATTCCAGTGTTCCATTACTCCATCATTCCGTTATCTTTTTCGGGGCGTAGCGCAGCCTGGTAGCGCACTGGCATGGGGTGTCAGGTGTCGGAGGTTCAAATCCTCTCGCCCCGACCATTTTTCTTGACATTTCGCTACGGTTGTTTCCTTTCTTGCTATCTTTATCGAAGATCAAAAGTTTCATTGATCTGTTTATTCAAGAGACCGCACCCGTGTAAGGTGACCCCTGCCTGGGTTCAGCAGGTTTGCTGATCAAATGCAATCTAAGATTCAGGGCGAAATATGGGGAAAGCCCAACAGTTGCACCGCTCAGGTTCCACGGGAACTCGGGATGGTATATACTTTTAATCTTCCTTTGTGGAAGATCTTACGCCCCCATATAGAACAAAAGGCCGAAGAACTTAATCTCACGACAAGCTGGGTATTCTAAAGAATTCTAAATCGTTTAAACATCCAGCCTGATTATTAAGAGAGGAGAAGTAACTTACCATGAGCAGTCCAGAAGCCCAAGTAACTCAGGGAACGTTGAGGAAAGAGCTTGGTTTAATTGTCTTGATCTTCCTGATGATCGGTTTGAATGTAGGCGGTGCCCTCTTCGTACTGACATCAAAGGCAGCCGGCCTGACAGGTCCTTCGCTTTTCATAGCCCAGATCATATCGGCATTGCCTGTACTCCTGGCCTTGATCCCTTATATGATTATCACTTCAGCTGTTCCCAAAACAGCCGCAAGTTACCAATATGCCAAGAATTTTTCATACCCACTCGCTGCGGCAGGTGTCATGGTGCTTTTGGTTGCGATGCCGCTTGGAGGCCTCCCGCTTTTTGCCCTTACCAACGGAAAGTTCTTTATGAAACTGATCCCCGGTGCGCCTGATATGGTGCCCGGCCTGCCAATAAGCTGGGCTCAAATAGTTGCCATTATCACTGTCACTATTTTCTATATCATCAATATCATGGGAATCAAACCATCAGCTTATATTGAATTCATCATGACAGCATTACTCATACTGGCACTGTTGGTTTTTATTATTCCTGGATTACCTGGCGTTAAGCTGGAGAATTTTACTCCCCTGTTCACAGGTAACGTAGCGAATCCCAACATGTCGCCCTTATTAGGTCAAATCGTGGGACTTATTGCCGCTGCTGCACTTTCCTATACATTGCTTGCCGGAGGACTTTTCGGTATAGAGTTGGGCGATGAGGTTAAAAAAGCCCATTTTACCATTCCTCGGGCATTGATCATAAGCATTTTCGTTGTCCTGATACTCTATCTCTTTATTGAAATAGTCGCTGTAGGTGTTAACGGCTGGAAATTCTTTGCGGATGGAGATCTTAGTACTCCAGCCCGAGTTTTCCTTGGTCATTCTTTCTTTTTCGGTTTTTTTGTCATTGGCGGCGGCATTATGGCCTGTGTCACCACGGTCAATGCCGTGCTAACGATATCGGGACGCTATACCATGAAATTTGCTGAGGACGGCTTCTTCCCTCATTTTTTCACGAAGATAAGTAAAAAATACGCGGTACCCTATTGGGGATTAACGTTACCGTTCGTATTGAGCGTGATTATTCTCCTCTTTGTTAGGGATTTCACTGTTCTGGGAGCCATGCTGAATTTTGGACTTCTCTTCATGGTGTCGCTGGTGCTTCTATTCGCTTATAACCTTCCCAAAAAGCATCCCGAGATCTTCGCAAGTTCAAGGTATAAGTTCACTCCCACTGTTCTTCGCATCGCATCACTTTCTGCAGCCATATTGAATATCATCTTCATGCTTCTCCTTATTTTTATCATGTTCAAAACTAAAAATCAGTGGGCTGTCTGGCTCTTCGTGATCGCTATTATAATCGGAATAATGCTTTACTACATCAGAAAAGGGAAGGGTGTTATCCAGAAACCGAACATTCTAACTGACTGAAGGAGGCTAAATTCAAACATGGCATATAAAAATATACTGGTCGTGGGAGGAGGTGCAATAGGCGGCATCACTGCAGCTGCATTAACGCAAAAGGGGGAGAATGTTGTCGTATTGGATGTTGATATAGAACACGTCCAGAAGATGAAAAAACGACTGGAAATTACAGGGTCCAGAGAACTTACTATCCCGGTGAAAGCAATGCTGCCAAGCGAGTTCGTTGTTAAGGATTTCGCTGGATGGGCAGATATCGTCCTGTTAGCCGTCAAGGGTTTGCACACAGAAAAGGCCCTCATCTCTATACTGCCATCCGTGTCAAAAGCTGCCACCATCGTGTCCATGCAAAACGGCATCAATGAAGAGACGATCGCACGGATTGTCGGTGTTGACAGGACTATTGGATGCAGCATCACATGGGGAGGTACCAATAAAGGTCCGGGTCAGTTGCTTCAGACGGCCGAGGGCGGCTTCATTATAGGGCAATGGCCTACGGGTACAAGCCAAAGAGTTGACGATACCGCCAAATTACTCTCCAAGGCATTCCCCACCGAAATTTCTGATAACATTATTGGAGACAGGTGGACTAAGCTTCTGATCACCGTATCGATGACGGGTGTCGGCACCGTCGCCGGTTTAACCTATGGGGCTATTGTGGATAATGAGGGCGCCAGAAAAGTGGCCCTGGCGGTCATTACCGAGACCTATGAAATCGGTAAGGCGACCGGCGTGAATTTCGTCCAACTGCAGGGCATTTCGCCGACCATATTTTTAGTCCATAATAAAACCGAATTCGGAAATGCTTCCAAAATCATGGAGATCGGATTCTCGAAGCACCGTG
>JAJRAP010000306.1 GCA_028679855.1 Candidatus Methanoperedens sp. | reverse complement strand
TTATTTCCTTTAACTCTAATTTTTCATTCATATTAAGCAAATATCAACTTCGCAAATAATAAATGCTACTTTTATCCAGTTCCAATTCGGATTTTTTTTCTTATTCAAATGTCCCGGGAATCTTCCCAAGCGCTTCCTCGATCTCCCCGGCGATCACAAAAGGTATCCCAACAACGACTTCCTCATCCGCATACCCTGTGTGCTTTCGCGACCCCTTGCATCCCAGGGATATCCCCGGCTTCCCCTGCATGGGATATGCAGTACAGTCACTGCATACCGAGGCTATGCCGCCAGTCTTTATTTCGACCGGGTCACCGCGCGCCCAGGTGTATGCCTGGATGAACCTCATGGCGCTATCGGGTTTCAGGAAAAGGATGAGGATGTTGAAATCTCGACCTGTGTATGGGGTCATTTTCATTGAACCTGTCCTCTTTTCAAGTCGGTGAAGGGAGGAAACGGCGCGCTTTGCAGCATGTCTATCCTTATACCGCCCTGAGTCGAAATAGTAATCCTCAGGACTTGTTCCATTTTCTCCAAGCACGTATGCACCGACTTTACAGTCCTGAGCTCTAACCTGAAATGACTCTCCGTATCGAGCTTTCTGTATCATTTCACAATATAATAGAGGAGAATCTGAGCCAATTTCTCTGGAAAAAAGCACACTTACAGGACTGCCTTTATCCATCAATCCAGGGATATATCGTAACATATGTGTTAATTGTAATACGGATAAAAAGGTTTTTTCTTTTTCATCCGCACTATTTTTTCCAGAAGGATGGGACGAACAACACGAGCACGGTCGTGACCTCAAGTCTTCCGATCCACATATTAAGTATCAGGACGACCTTCCCTATCGCATGCAGCGACGCAAAATTCGACATCGGACCAATCTGCGAGGATATACCCGGACCCACGTTACCAAGGGTTGTGGCTGATGCGCTGACGCTGCTCATAAAATCAATCCCGAGAATGCTAAAGTGGAAAAATATATAACGTATCGCAGAAAACTGGTGAGATGAGTGGAAGTAAAACAAGGTGAATATATGACAACTCAGGATAACTTAAAAGAGGCTTTTGCCGGAGAATCACAGGCGAACAGGAAATATCTTGCATTTGCTGATAAGGCAGAGCAGGAGGGTTACAAACAGGTAGCGAGGCTTTTTCGCGCAGCAGCGGATGCAGAGACCGTGCATGCTAAGAATCACCTGAGAGTGATGGGGGGCGTGGGAAAAACAATGGATAATCTTAAAAGCGCTATCTCAGGAGAAACTGCGGAATTCAAGGACATGTATCCCAAATTCATCGAACAGGCAAAAAAGGAAAAGGTATCGGACGCGATAATACTAAGCTTTGATGTTGCGAACCAGGTAGAGAAAATCCACGCTGGTCTTTATCAGAAAGCTCTTGACAGTCTTGGCAAGAACAAGGAGACAGATTATTATGTATGCCAGATATGCGGCAACACATTGGAAAATGGCGCGCCTGACAGGTGTCCTATCTGCAACGCACCAAAAGAGATGTTCAAAAAGGTCGATTGAGGCGAGAACATGGCAAAACTTGCGATAATATATGGTACCGGGTTTGGAAACACTGGAATCATGGCAAAAGCAATAGAAGAAGGGGCAAAGAACGCCGGGCTTGAGGTCATGACAAAGAGAGTTGAGGAAGCCACGCCGACAGATGTGGAGAGAGCCGATGCCATAGCAATAGGTCTGGCTACATATAAGGGTGCTGGAATGCCATCAGTTTTCAAGTACGTTGAAAGCCTTAAAAGTGTTCCCCTGAAGAACAAGGTTGGAACAGCTTTCGGATCATACGGGTGGAGCGGAGAGGGGCCGATAGTAATAACACATATGCTCAAAGACTATGGGATGAACGTGATAGAGCCTTCATTAAGGATAAAACGCACTCCTGAAGCTGATGGTATAGAGGAGTGCAGGAAGCTGGGGAAGAAGATAGCTGAGATGGTCAGGGGATGAGACCGGATAGCAAAACATTCAATAGTATAAAACAATACTGTATATGTAATGACCGCAGATGTTACCTTTTTAATTTATGCCTTCACGTCCATCTTTGCTATCGTGAATCCGGTAAGCGGTGTAATGGCTTTTATCTCAATGACCTCAAGCATGAGCAAGGAGGACAAGATATACATAGCCAGGCGTTCAGTGGTCATAGCAGGGATTATGGCGATAATGTTTTCGATATTAGGGGAGCTTATCCTTAAGATATTTAATGTCACGGCGGATTCGCTCAGGGTGGCAGGGGGCGTGCTGTTGTTCCTTGTAGCAATAGACATGCTTTTCGCAAGGACCTCACGGGAGAGCATAACAAATGAAGAGTTAAAAGATGCCAAGCTCAGGGAGAACATATCTGTTTTCCCGATAGCCATGCCATTGCTGACAGGACCCGGGGCTATTACCACGATAATAGTCCTTATCAGGACAGCGCAGGAGATCGATTCGAAAATGTTGGTGATCGCTGCCATCATATTCACCTTCGTCATCACTTACTTCATCTTCAGGTACGCCGATTCTTTTAATAAGGTCGTTGGAATGACAGGGATGCTTGTGATGACAAGAATCATGGGGCTTTTCCTGGGTGCAATAGCTGTGGATTTTATTTCTACCGGGATAAAGGGGATATTTAATCTGGGGTAATAATGAAAATCCTCGTGGTAACCGGGAGGCTTGCAGAGAGTGCAGTAAGAAAATCGGCCAACGATGGCGCAGACATACTTGTTCTTGGTGTTGAGGTTGCAGCTTTCACCACACCTTCCCTCCTGCGGCGCTCACTTTTCCAAAAAAAGTATGACCTCATACTTGTCCCCGGTCTTGCCTCAGGTGATTTTTCAGGACTTGAGAAGGAAATAAACACTCCTGTAAGGCTTGGTCCGAAACATGCGGTTGACCTTGGTTTTGTGCTGTCATATGCCGATGATGTGGTATTTTCCGCAAAAATTCCAGCGTGTGAACTCCTGAAGGAAAAAAGAAAGGATACTGCGCTTGAAAAAATAGCAGAGCTTGAAGAAAGATCCAATGCGCATGTATCTATTCGGGGCATGAAGCTTGGAGGGAATTCCAGGATGAAGGTCATGGCTGAAGTGGTTGATGCGGGTCATTTATCAAAGAATGAACTCACGAACAGGATACTGTATTTCGTAGAGCAGGGCGCTGATATCATCGACCTGGGGTTCTCGCTTGACACCACTGAGAAAGAGACAAGGATAGCTGTGAATGCTGCAAGACCAGCCACAGGCGTTCCTCTGAGCGTGGATACGCTCGACCCCTGCCTGCTAAATACAGCCCTTGATTCAGGCATAGATATGGTGCTGAGCTTAAACTCCCATAATATGAATGAAGTGAAAGAGAAAATAATAAGGAATTCCACGACTGCTGTCATAATCCCTGATCGTTCTAATGATATTGAAAGCCTGTTCCACAACATCGATCATGCAAGAAATATTGGCATTACAAATATCCTTGCAGACCCGGTGCTTGAACCTCCGGGTCATGGACTTGAAGGATCGCTTAACAGGTATTACGAGTTCCGAAGACGCGACGGGACGACGCCGTTATTTTTTGGCATCGGGAACGTAACCGAACTTCTGGATGCGGATTCCCAGGGTGTCAATGCCATGCTTTCAGCCATCGCCATGGAGATTTCCGCCAGCGTCTTATTCACACCCGAATATAGCCATAAGGCAGTAGGTAGCGTATCAGAGTTAAAGACAGCATCTATCATGATGATGCTTGCAGGAGACCGCGGAAGCGCTCCCAAGGACCTGGGAATTGACCTGCTTGTTCTGAAAGAGAAAAGAGGGCGCGAATTCGGGAAGATGCCTGAAAATGCGATCGATGCACAGGGAAGCGAAAAATGGCATCTTGACCCTGCCGGGTGCTTTAAGATCGAGATCACAAACGGCGATATACAGAATGGGAAGTTCTGCCCTGGAAAGATCATTGCCCGGCATAATGAAAGATCGATCGCAGGAGCGACAGCAAAGGAAGTTCTCGACACCATAATCAGGCTTGGACTTGTCTCCCGCCCTGACCATGCAGCTTATCTGGGAAGAGAACTTATGAAAGCCGAACTTGCCCTGAAATTCAGGAGGAGCTATTCCCAGGATGACGAATTTTGAGCTGATACAAAAATTTTCAGAGGATGAAGGGACGAAAGAACTCCTCTCACGCGCCATGAACAATGAAATGCTGGGGCTTAAAGACGGGGTTAAACTTCTTAAATCCCAGGCTCTTAATCTGCTTGGCGCAGCCGCGGATGTTCTGCGTGAGAAGAGCGTTGGCGACCTTGTCACTTTTGTGGTGGACAGGAATATCAATTACACCAATATCTGCTCTTCAAAATGCAAATTCTGCGCATTCTACAGGGAGCCGAGTGCAGAGGATGCGTATGTACTGACGACTGAAGAGATAATGTCAAAGATCGATGAAGCTGTGAAATTGGGCGCTACCCAGATACTGCTCCAGGGGGGTTTGAACCCGGAAATATCTGTAGAATATTATGAAGAGATACTAAGAACGGTCAAAAAGCGTTTCAATGTCCAGATGCATGCTTTCTCCCCGCCTGAGATAATACACATATCGAAATTGTACGATACCGGTATAAAGGAGACCATCTCGAGGCTCCACGATGCAGGGCTTGATTCCATACCCGGCGGCGGGGCAGAGATACTTGACGACAGGGTGCGGGGCTACGTTTCCCCCAACAAGATAGGATGGAAACAGTGGCGTGATTGTATGCTGGCAGCCCATTCACTTGGTATTCCTACCACAGCAACGATGGTCTTCGGGCACGCAGAGACACTTGAAGAGAGGATAAAGCACATTATCCGCATACGACAGATGCAGAAAAAATATCACGGTTTCACAGCGTTCATACCATGGAGTTTCCAGTCAGAGAATACGCAATTGAGCGGCGCATCGACCGGTGTGGATTATCTGAAGATGGTGGCAGTATCACGGATCCTTCTAAACGGGTATATAAGGAACATACAGGCGTCCTGGGTCACGCAGGGCATAGGAGTCGCCCAGGTGGCATTGAACTTCGGGGCGAACGACCTTGGAGGGACGATGATCGAGGAGAACGTTGTGAGGGCGGCTGGCGTGGCTTTCCACAGCAAGAGCGTTGAGGATTTTGTGCATATTGCACAGAAGTTGGGGCGTCCGATTGCGAAGCGGGATACGGTTTATAACATCGTTATCAGAAAAAGAGTAAATCTGGACAGGATTAACAGGAAATAATGACAAAAAGACCTGTCTATACAACAACCAGAATCGTTTGACAATCGGTATTTATCTCTTTCTTATTCTCAAAATCAAAATCTACAGACCAGTAGTCTATCCAGTCAGTCCATTTTTTGGTGAGGGATTCGCGCTTTATTATCCCAGTCTTGTCCTTTGTGACCTTGATTACCTGACCGTTCTCAACTACGATCTTATTGTTGCCGTTCTTCAGGCTGTCTTGGGTTCGGTTTTGTCGAATTTCTTCTCGTACTCAGGGTCTTGTTCACGGGTCGCTTGGTTAAACAAGTTTTTACTCTTCGAGTAAAGATAGCCGTTTACCCTCCAATCACAATGCACATATATACTCCCATCCTCAGCCAGCAAATCCCTCATCAAGCTCAACCGCTCATAGATCATCGCAATAAAACTGTCCGCGCCCACATCAAACGGCGGGTCAATATATATCAGCTTTATCCCGCCCTGCTTCTCGATCTCCCCGCGCATCGGCCCGTTCTTCAGGCTGCTAAGAATGAGCTTATTGTCGCCCCATATCAGCTTGTTCGTCCATCCCTTCTGCAGCCTTCCCCTGCTGTCAAGATCAAATGGCGTCCTCTGTTTCTCTGCCCTTGGCTCATCAACCTGCTCGATGACGTTATCAGTTAATTTCATAGTGGAATGAGATTGAATTTGGAGATGTATGGAAGCTCTCACTTATAATGGTCATTATTAAACAGTGTGCAATATACATCTTTTTCAGATATACATCGGTTAGGACAATTTACACAAACACTCAATTGCTCATCCCAGGCTTTTGCGATTAAATCAAGCATTTTGTTAACCATTTTATCATTGATCTTCGGGAAATATGACTCGATCGGTTCGTATGAATGAATCACAGTTTTTATTTTTCCATTCAGTTTTTGTAAAATGATTTCTTTCATTGCCTTCGAATAATAAATTGAAAACTCAGCTATAGCCTTATCATCGATTTTGTATTTCATGAGCTCCTTTCCAAGATTTCTCTTGATATCTAATTCAATACTCAAAGCTATCTCATAACAAAACCAGTTCAATTTTGTTTTCTCGCTTTCACGAGAATAGAAAGAAGTCGGTTTAATAATATCTTCCTTTGCCAGTTCATGTGCCCCTTTTTTTCGAGTAACCGAATTAGCCACTCGAAATAATGGGGCGGCAAATTTCTGGAACAGCTTTTGTACTTCATACAACTCTCTATATTCATGGAAAAATCCGCGCATACTTTTATCTTTCCTCCTTTATTGTTTGTTTTTGTATCATTGGCTAAAACCTTTTGCCTTCAATGTAATATAAGGATTCAGTCTTATTAA
>JAJRAP010000305.1 GCA_028679855.1 Candidatus Methanoperedens sp. | reverse complement strand
TATCAGGCTGCTCGATCTTTTCTTTACCATATTTTTCCCAGAGCCTGTTAAGAAGCTTGATGGTGAAGGCTTCTCTTTGCAGCTCTATCTTTATTTCATCCTTTCCCAGAGCCCCCATATCGACTTTTGCAAAATCCTTGAGCCTTATCGCAGGGGTCGTCAGGCGAAGAAGCGCGACAAAAATAAAGACCGGCTGCACCGGATCAACATATACTTTGAGTCTTCCTACCACCCTGTTAAGTGAGAGATCTGCTAAAACGTCCTGTATCAGTATCTTTGTGGTTTTCGCACCAACTGCATCAGGTGACTCAATGATAAATGTCTCAAGCTGTTCCATCTTTTCCTCTAAAACCCCGCATTTAAATGCGAGGTCTAATAAATCCGGACACAAGCAGAGCTGCTCCTACCGCGCCAATATACTGCGCGTTGTCCGGAACTATGACCTTTACTTTGAGCAGTTCTTCGACTGCTTTTGGCAATCCTTCTATCAGCGAAGTCCCGCCGCACATTATAACGGGTTCTTTCACGTCTATCTCCTGAAGCTGCTGCTCGAACAACTGTTCTGCAACGCTATGGCAGGCTGCAGCAGCCACATCTTCAGGCGTGCTCCCTGCGGCAAGTGAATTTACCAGCGACTGTATGCCAAATACTATGCAGTAGCTGTTCATCTTGACATCCTCCTGCTTTCCTTTCATTGCAAGAGCGCCAAGTTCGGTGATGCCCACACCCAGCCTCTTGGCTGTCATCTCAAGGAACCTGCCAGATGCGCCTGCGCAAATGCCTCCCATTGTGAACATTCCTGGGATGCCGTCCATGACAGAGATGGCCTTATTGTCCATCCCGCCGATATCAAGTACGGTGGCTGGCCCTTTCTGTTTATCAGCAAGGTACACCGCGCCCTTGGAGTTGACCGTTATTTCTTCCTGGATAAGGTCAGCTTTGAGATGATCGCCGACCAGGAACCTGCCGTAACCTGTTGTACCAAGAGCCTGGATCTCTTCGCGCTTTACTCCAGCTTCTTTTAATGCGGCATTGTACGCTTCCTCCGCGCTCTCGAGTACCTTTATTGTGGGTACCCAGCCTTTGCCGATAATCTTGTTGTCTTTCATAATAACGGCTTTCGTGGTCGTTGAGCCAGAATCAATACCTGCGGTCAGACCGCTCTGCTTTTCCCGCGCAAGCAGGCTCTTTCGACGTGCTGTGGTAGTGAGCGCCTCCATCCTCGTAAGAAGCGTGCCTGCTGTTGTTCTTTCAGTGAATGAGTAGCTTATGACAGGGATGCCTGTTTTCTCGTGGATGTACCGGCGCACTTCGCTTCTTACGATAGCAGCTTCCGCGCACCTGAAGCACGTTGCAACGAATACTGCGTCCACATGCACCTTACCTGTTACTATGGATTTTGCCCGTGCCATAAGTAGCTTCAGGTCGGAACTTGCTACTTTAAGGCCGAATTCCTCTTCTATGTTCTCGATATCCTTGATATCAATCTCAGGATAGACTATCACAGCATTGACCTGCTTTGCGGCAGAATCGATCTCAGCCTGTATGCCGCTGTATTCAGCGCCGCATGAAAGCTGCGCTATCCTGACAAGATTTTCAGATGAGTTCATTTCTTTTCCCCCTGACCAAGGGATTTCAGGAACTGTGATATCTTAAATACGAACTCTTTTGCTTCTTCCTCGCTTGAGGGATAATCAAGGTCTAATATAGGGATCTTTTTTGCGCGGATGAGGAAATTTACAAGTTCATTCGTCCTTGCACACCCCATGCATCCGAACGAGACAACCGGGTCTCGAACAATGATCGCAGCTTCCGCTTTTGAGATCAGCGGACCATTTAAAGCCATCCTTCCCCTCACGCCAGATGGCACTTCCACAGCAGCGTACTTTAATCCTATCTTTGGATCCTCAGGGGTAATATTCATAGGAGGAGAATCAAGTCCCGGATTACTTACTCTTTTTGATATCTCCTGCATCACTGCAAGCGGCTCATGCCCGAACCTTTCAACAAGGTCAGAAAGGATGAGACTGTTCGTGGGGTATATGAAAACCTTCATTATGACACCTCTGCTTTCTCTATAATCTCTTTAAGCTTTTCCAATTCCAATTTTTTCTTTTTCATCTTCTGGCGGGGAATTTCACCTTTATCAAGCGCTCTTAATCCTTCAGCGATCTGAGGAAGGATCCTTTCTTCTGTCTCAAGCATATGGAATCCTGGTCTTGCGCCGCCCCGTCTTGTGGCTCTGCACCTGTTAGGTTCACCGGGCGCGAAACCTCTTTCTTTTATGAATATACCGTAAGGGTCCATTTTACGTGTTTCCGAGAGAAGCTTATCCACTACAGCGCGTTCGCCGCTTACCATCACGCCAAAGCAGGTTTCCTTTATCATTACATCGGAATTGGATTCATAAAGTTTAATAACGACATCGCTTGGAAGCACTTTTGAAGAATTAATGACCATCATTTTTGTTATATTATCCATTATGAAACCTCTCTAATGTAAACAATATCCCCGGCTTTTACCCCTTTTAACCTCTCGGGATGTATTACCTTTCCTATAATATTAGTACATTCGAATTTCTCACCGGTCGGACCATACTTCGAGTCATCAGTAAGCTTTACTCCTATCATCCCATAGCGTTTAGCAGCCTGGTTCGTAACTGCTATCTCTCCAGCTTTGACCTCTTTTTTGGGGACGTTCTCAGGGTTTATCTCTTTATAGGCTTCAGCCTCTTTCTCTGACCTGAAGAGGTATGTATTCTCATAAGTATAGAATACTGGAAGAGGACCCAGCGGCAGGTCTTTAAGTCGCAGAGAATGCCTGAAAAAATCAAGAGTTATTGGAGCAAGGTCATCATAGAACTTGACATCGATTATTTTATCGGATCTCACGCCAAGCCCTGCAACCACGCCTTCACTTATTATTTCAATGGTTGTTTTGGGGTCCTGTTCAACTATGATGGCATCGTCGCCACTATATCCATGTTTCTCAAGTTTCAAACCCCGCGCATCCAGGATTTTTTCAGCCTGGGCAAAGCCCATTCCAAGGATCATGACCCGTTCAGGATTTGGAATGACCGCAAGCCTGCTGCCAGCCTGCACTATCCTGATAAGCTCAATGCCTTCGGTCACGTGCCCCACCACGCTGTGTACTGCGCTTGATGTCCTGTCCCCCTTGTAAATATAGATACGTCCGTTCCCCACGCCGTCAGTGCGGACTGCCACTGCGCCTTCTGAACGTGCTTCCCAGTGTTCATAGGGGCAGCCTTCACCCTTGAGAGCATCATCTGATATGAATGAGTTCGAGAAGGTCTGGACATTAAATGTTTTTTTCCTGATTAGAGCAAGGAAATGCTCCGCGCCTTCGGGTGCTTCATTAACAAGGTCAACCTTAAAATATGTGAAAATCCTCATCCCGTCTTCGAGTTTTGTTGAGAGGTCAGTGGTGGATATCTTGTCGAGCAGGGTTTCCCACTTTATCACGGGTTCTATCTTTAAAATGGTATCTCCCTGTTTAAGTCCTGTGAAAACACCTTTACCGCTTATGATCTTTCCAACTACTGCATCCCTTGGGCTTCCGTAATCCGAAAAATGTTTATCTTTTGAAAACATCAGGTAAGTGTTTTTCGCATCATAGCCGCCAGTACCAAAAAAAACATCGTAACGATTGAATTTTTTCTCAACCCTTTCAGGTACAACATCGGTTTCGACAGGCCCGAAAGCAATTGAATTAGCGGTCTCCCAGTGGGCTTTTATATTAATGAGATCATCCTTGAACCTTGTCCATATACCATGTTCCCCTGCAAGTTCTATCCTGAAATCGCCTTTTGTCGTAATGATCTTGTATTCCGAGGTCGCTTCTTCTTTTTTCGTACCTGCTTTTAAAATGCCTATGGTCTTTCCGGGAAGATAGAACGCTTTTGAAAGTTCAAGAGCGTCTTTTAGTACTGCCCCGTCCTTTACTTCTAATTTTTGCTCATTTACCTCTATCAGTATCACGTAACACCTTTACTGGTTATTTCAATTCCTTGACCATTCCTTCCAGAGTTTCTTCCCGCTCTTTTTCAGAAAGTTTGGATAAAACAACTTCAGTATCCCCAATATCAACTATCTTGCCAAGGCGCATCAATGCAGCCCTGTCGCACACCTGAGCTACAAAGTCCATATCATGTGAGACTATGATAAATGTCTCTCCAAGTTCTTTCCTGGCATTCAGGATGGATTTTGCGACTTCGATCTTTGTCACAGGATCCATGGTCCCTGTCGGTTCATCAAAAACAAGTATTCTCGGTTCTTTGATGAGCACCTGCGCCATCGCCACCCTGTGTCGTTCCCCCTCGCTCAGTTCATCGGGCATCTTGGCAAGGATCTCTGCGGCTTTTTTCTGAGTGAATCCAGCGGTCATCAATGTCTGGATAGCCTTTCGCTCGCCAAGTTCCATAGGAAGGTCAAGCCCTATGGACTCGGTCAGGTTATTGATAACGTTCCTGTGAGGATAAAGGCTGTATTCCTGATGGAGTATGCCAATATATTTAGTGGCTCTTCCTCTCTTGTCAGGACCGAGCTGCTTGAGATCTATCCACTCGTCCCCTATCCTGACATCAATTGTGCCAGAAGTGGGAACGATCAGTCCAGAAATTATCTTGGATGTTGTGGTCTTTCCTGCGCCGCTCACGCCGATCAGACCGAATATTTCTCCTTCGTTCACATCAAAACTTATATTATTGACAGCACGGACTATGCCCCTGTCGAGTGAGAAATATGTCATCTTCAGTTCACGCGCACGAATCACTGGCTTACCTATCTCCACTTTTTCCTGCTCACCTAATTCTCCCAGTTCTTTCATGAAAGCAGCGGCTACTTCGTGCGGATCGCCTATCATAACTATCTTCCCTTCATCAAGCCAGAGCGCCCGGTGCGAAAGCTCTTCTATGACCTTTGGCCAGTGGGAAGTAATAATGAGTGACATCTTGAAATTCTTAGTTGCATTCAGGATGGTCTCGTGAACAATCTCGGCTGTCTTGGGGTCAAGCGTCCCTGTGGGTTCGTCTGCCAGTAAAAGTATAGGGTTTTTCACAAGCTGTCTGGCAAGTACAACTCGCTGTTTCTCGCCGCCTGAGAGTTCTCTTGCTATATGCATCATCCTGTTCGAAAGGTTGACCTGGTCAAGCAGGTCTGCCGCCCTGTTAATAGCGGTGGGTCCCATTTCGCCTATTTCCTGGAGCGCGTTCATGACGTTCACAATCACCCTTTCATCGCCGTACAGGGCAAACGTCCTTTGCAGCATGATGGCTATCCTTCTTGTTATATCCCTCCTCACAGGGTCATGAATATCCAGTTTTACGAAATCAGTTTCGAATTTCTCGAACTTTGAATTGCATTTCGGACAATTCGTGCCCACAAGGCTCGGGCGGTCTACCAATCCGCATTTATTGCATATGGAGAGGTGGTATATTACACTTCCCGATACATTTTCAAAAGCTTCTACGCCTCTTAGCACGTGCATTAGAATGGATTTACCGGCACTGCTTTTTCCAATTATCCCAAGAATTTCTCCCTCATTGATTTCGAGATTTATGTCTTTGAGTACATCTACTCCATCAAAGCCGACACGAAGATCCTTAATTTCGATAAATAGCATCATATTTTATTCTCCGGGGGTCATATGTGTGAACTCATTAATCCGCATTATCATAAATTTTTGCATTTGGTTCTAAAACCATCATTTCTGATGGTTCACGTGTGGTCGATTAATTCTGCGGCAATTTAAATTAGACAAGGCAGTACATAAATATAACGATAATACGAATGTTTAATCCCGCATGGTAGAATCACAAATTATATTACTTCATCCTCTAATTTCAATATCTAATGAGCACTGAAAGATCAAGAAAATTATTCGAGGAAGCAAAGAAATTACTTCCAGGCGGCGTGAGCAGTCCGGTAAGAGCGATAAAACCATATCCATTTTACACAAAGAAAGCCAGCGGTTCAAAAATAACCGATATTGATGGCAATGAATACATTGACTACGTCATGGGATACGGACCTCTGCTCCTTGGTCACAACCATCCTTCAATTAAGGAAGCGGTAATAAAACAGCTCTCATACGGCTGGTTATACGGAACGCCAACAGAACTTGAAGTCAAGCTCGCCAGGGAAATAATCGCACTGTATCCCAGCATAGAGATGACGCGATTTGTATCCACTGGAACAGAAGCCACGATGGGCGCGCTGCGTGCTGCAAGAGGATTCACCAAAAAGAACAAGTTCATTAAGATCGAAGGCGGATTCCACGGCGCTCATGATGCGGCTCTTGTAAAAGCTGGGTCTGGCGCGACGACACTTGGGACGCCTGACTCGGCTGGAGTACCTGCGGACTTCACAAAGAATACGCTTCAGGTGCCCTATAATGATATTGAGGCAATGACAGATGCCATAATGACATATAAAGAGGATGTTGCGGCGGTTATCATGGAACCAGTTCTTGGTAATATAGGACCCATTCTCCCAAAAAAAGGATATCTAAAAGATGTCCGAAAAGTTACAGAAGAAAATGATGTTGTTCTTATATTCGATGAGGTCATTACAGGTTTCAGACTTGCCATGGGCGGTGCGCAGGAGTATTATGGCATAACACCTGATATGACAACGCTGGGCAAGATCCTGGGAGGCGGATTCCACATCGGAGTGATCGGTGGCAGGCGCGAGATAATGGAGACTATTTCCCCGGCAGGACCGGTATATCAGGCAGGCACCTTCAACGGCAGTCCTGTCTCGATGACAGCAGGACTTGCCATGATCAGCGCGCTTAAGAAAGAAAAAGTCCATGAGATAGTTAACAAAAAAGGAGATGCCATGCGAAAGGGGCTTTGCGATGTTATCAACGACCTGGGGCTTGATTATAACGTAAGCGGCGTTTCAAGTATGTTCAAGGTGTTCTTTGGCGATATGCCGTATAATTATCAGGAAGCCCTGAAATGCGATAGGGAAAAGTTCAATGTTTTTTTCAAGAAAATGCTCTCTGACGGCATCTTTCTCCCTCCTTCGCAGTTTGAGACGAACTTCCTGTCTCTTGCTCATTCACAGGGCGATATAAATAAGACAGTTGAAGCCTATCAAAGGAACTTGAAATGAATAACGCGCCATTCAGGATAGGAACAAGAGGCAGCAAACTTGCTCTTGCGCAGGCTAACCTTGTAAAGGATATGCTTGCAGAAAATGGCATAAACACTGAAATAAATATTATCAAAACAAGTGGTGACACCTTTACTGACAGACCGCTTCATGAAGTGCAGGGTTTTGGCGTATTCGTGCGTGAGATAGATGATTCGATGCTTGCAGGGAATATTGATGTCGCAGTCCACAGCATGAAGGATGTCCCAACAGAGCGCCCGTCTGAACTTACGATCGCAGCAGTCATGAAGCGTGATTCACCGTACGATTTTCTGCTAACGCGCAACAATACGGATTTAAAGGACTTGCCCCAGGGAGCTGCAATAGGTACCACAAGCCTCAGGCGCAGAGCGCAGCTTATGCGCTTTCGTTCAGATCTTAAAATAAAAGAACTGAGAGGGAACATAGACACGCGCCTTCGTAAACTCAAGGAAGGGCAGTACGATGGCATTTTCATGGCAGAAGCAGGGCTTGAGAGGATGAAATGGGATCTTCCCGGTGAGCGCCTTGATCCTGATGACTTTGTCCCGTCAGCGAACCAGGGCACAGTGGTCATAGTCACAAGAAAGGATTCGGAAGCAGAAAAAGCGGTCAAAATCCTGGACGATGAAAGGACTCGTATCGAGACCCGGATCGAAAGGATCATCATTGGTATCCTTGGCGGCGGATGTCTTGTGCCCATCGGAGCTTTTGCGAAGACTGAGGATAATCAGATACATGTACGCACCGAAGTGCTTTCAGTGGATGGAAAACGCTGCGTAAAAATAGATGAATTTATAAACCCTGTGGAATATGAAAAGGAATCAGAACGCATTGGGAACGATTTAAAAAAGAAAGGGGGGGGCAGGCTTGTTGACGAGGCGGTAAAGATGTTGACAGCAAAAAGAGGAAATAATGTCAGGTAAAGTATATCTAGTGGGCTCAGGTCCTGGTGACCCTGAACTGTTGACGATTAAAGCAAAGCGGCTGATAGAGAGCGCCGAGGTCATCCTGTTTGACCAGCTTCCCGGTAAGGCTATCCTTGACATGCTGCCAAAGTCCGCTGAAAAAATAGACGTTGGGAAATATGCGGGGAACCATAAGCTTTCTCAGTGGCAGATAAACGAACTGCTGGTGAAGAGAGCAAAGGAAGGAAAGTTAGTGGTAAGGCTTAAGGGCGGAGACCCCTATCTTTTCGGGCGAGGGGGCGAAGAAGCGCAGGTGCTTGTAAAGGATGGAATTGAAGTCGAGGAGGTCCCCGGGATCACTTCAGCAATAGCTGTTCCAGCATATGCTGGTATTCCTGTAACTCATCGCGATTATGCTTCAATGGTGACATTTATTACAGGTCATGAGGATCCTGGAAAAGAAGAGACTGGTCTTGACTGGGAGCTTCTTGCGCGCTTTGAGGGTACGCTTGTTATCCTGATGGGCGTGAGCATGCTTGAGCGTAATGTCAAGGAATTGGTAAAACATGGGAAATCTGTAGATACACCTGTCGCTGTGATCGAGCGCGGAACGCGTCCTGACCAGAGAGTAACTGTGGGGACGCTTGCTGATATCGTTGGTCTTTGCAAAAAGCGAAAAGTTAAGGCGCCTGCAATTACGGTTATTGGCGATGTAGTAAAGCTGCACAGGGAACTGGGAAGGGACTGAAAAAACGTTTTATCTATGCGATTTTATTGATAACTGTTAATAGCACACTATCGATTTATTAAGGTTGGTGCTTCTATCTTAGCAATCTTGTCAGTGCGAAATCTTTATATGTTAGTAAGTATTAGTACCATGTGTAAGAAAAACTTACTCATGAAACAAATAATAAAAGGTGAAAAAATATGAACATAAAAACAATCGTGACAATAGCTGCGATCCTTGTCGTACTGGGGGCTGGCCTCGCTGTGGCAAGACCCACAACAACAGAGGGCGGCTTCCGGAACGGCATGATGGGTGGCTTGAACAACGGGATCAATAGCATAATGGGCTATGGAATGATGGGCAATAGCGGCAGATACGGTGGTATAATGGAAGGCGGTAACTGTGGCGGTTACGGAACCAATACTTACAGGGCTGACGGCACTCCCATAACCATCGAGAAGGCAAAAGAATCAGTAGAGAAATACCTTGCTGCCACAGGCAATACTGACCTTGCTATCGCAGAAATCATCGAGTTCGACAACAACTTCTATGCAGGCGTCAAAGAGAAGAGCACAGGCAAATACGCTATTGAGGTTCTGGTCAACAAGTATACAGGCGCTGTGGTACCTGAAATGGGACCAAACATGATGTGGAACACAAAATACGGTCACATGACATGGAACACGCAAGAAAGCAACACACTGACTGAGAAGCAGGCGATAGAAATAGCGCAGAAATATCTTGATACTGCTCTTCCCGGAGCAGAGGTTGAAAGTGCAGATACATACTACGGGTACTACACCCTTGAAGTCAAAAAGGACGGAAATATCTACGGGATGCTCAGCGTCAACAGCAACACTGGCGCAGTCTGGTACCATAACTGGCACGGGACTTTCGTAAAAATACTGGAAGTCGAATAAGCTTCCGGTATTTTCGGCTCCTTTTATTTTAAACGTGAGTTTATCACCTTAAATACTTAATCTTCACAATTTTTCTCTTTTCCAACGGTTCAATAGGCTGCCGT
>JAJRAP010000028.1 GCA_028679855.1 Candidatus Methanoperedens sp. | reverse complement strand
TGTTTATCTTTCAGAAATCAGAAAGGCTGGATGGCTTACCGACGAATCAGATCCAACTGATGCAAGAAAAAGAATATATAAACTCAAGAGCAAAGAAAAAATCATCGGTGAAATTTTCGCTATTAACAATAATAAATTAGACCGGGGAGAAGTTGAGGGGTTATTAAAAAAGGCAGCAGACCTCATTAGAACCCGGGTTGATTATAAGTTCATTTTAATCCTCCTTTTCCTGAAGAGATTCAGCGATAAGTGGGAGCTTGAATATGAGAAAGCGTATAAAGAAGCCATTGAGGATGGTTTAAGTGAGGATGAGGCAAAGCAAGAGGCAAAAAATGCTGCCTACCACGATTTTGACTTTCCTTCCGAGTTCCTGTGGGACAATATTAGAAAGGATGTGACCACACTCCCTGAAAAGCTATCCCATGCATTAAAGACATTAGCTGAGCGAAATCCCCATTTGAAGGATGTTCTTGATAATGTTGATTTCATCCAGTTCACTACAAGCAGGGAAAATGCTGAGATATTGCGACAGCTTGTTGAACTTTTCAGTATTCAGAAGCTCCACCATGTTTCGCCTGATATTCTCGGGGATGCATACGAGTGGATCTTAAGATATTTCGCGCCGATGAAGGCAAAGGAGGGGGAGGTTTACACTCCAAGAGAGGTTATCAAACTCCTTATCGAGATACTTGACCCCAGACCGGATGAGAGTGTATATGACCCTGCCTCAGCTTCAAACGGTATGCTGATCGTTTCGTACAAGCATGTTGAAGATAAATATGGGAAGTCCGAGGTCGATAAGCTGTTCCTCTATGGTCAGGAGGCTAACCAGAAGACACTGGCGCTTGGCAGGATGAACCTGTATATCCACGATATTAAGAATGCCAATCTTGCCTATGGCGATACCCTTCTTTATCCAAAGTTCAGAGAAGGGGAGGGACTGAAACAATTTGATGTGGTTATCGCCAATCCTCCATGGAACCAGGATGGTTATGATGAGGAAGTCATAAAGAAGGGCGAGTTCTGGAAGCAGCGCTTCAGATACGGCTTTGTTCCGAAGCAATCGGCTGATTGGGCATGGGTGCAGCACATGCTTGCAAGCGCAAAGGAGAATACCGGGAGGGTAGGTGTAGTTATCGACAATGGCTGCCTTTTCAGAGGCGGCAAGGAGCAGGCTATCAGGAGCAGGATGCTGGAAGATGATCTAATTGAGGGCCTGATACTCTTGCCTGAGAAATTATTTTATAATACCGGAGCGCCGGGCGCCCTGGTATTTTTGAATAAGAATAAACCGGAGACGAGGAAGGGTAAGGTTTTGTTCATCAACGCCAGCAGTGAGTACGAGCAGCATCCTGAGGTCAGGAAGCTTAACAGGCTCAGTGAGGTAAATATTCAGAGGATTGCGGAGGCTTACAGGAAATTTGATGGCGGGGATGGATTTGTTCGCGCGGTAACGCTTGATGAGATAAAGGAGAATGATTATAACCTGAACGTTACGCTGTATGTTTTCCCTGAGGATGAGGCTGAAGAGATCGATGTTGGTAAGGAGTGGCAGGAGCTTCGCACGATTGAGAGGGAGATTGCGGGCGTGGAGGCTAAAATTGAGGGATATTTGAAGGAGATTATGGCAAAATGAGCGCCTTCAAGGATACTGAAATCGAAGAACTGCTTAAAGCAGTAAAAGAAGGAACGTGCAGGGAAGGGTCTAATATAGAGTACAAGCTCTGCAAATCAGAGCTTTCTAAAGATCTGTGGGAGACAATTTCAGCTTTCTCAAACGAAAGTGGTGGATTGATTCTTCTTGGATATGAAAAAATCAGCGATAAATACGTTCCAGTGGGCATAGAAAATCCATCCAAGACGCTTGATGATTTTACCTCTCTTGTTGGACAGAAATTTAATTATCCTCCAATTATCAAGGCTGAAATTTTAGAGGATCAACATAAACCAATAATCATAATCGATGTTAAAGAAGCGCAAAGACATCAAAAGCCAATTTATATGAAGGATGCAGGACCGATAAAAGGCGGATTCAAGCGGCTGGGTGCTGCTGACATTAGATTGACTGATTCCGACATTGCGCGATATTATCAAGAGCGTTCAGGGTCAATTGATGCCCAGCTTATCCCGGACACTAAATTAGAAGATATTGATAAAAAAACTATTGAGTCCTTCAGAAATCTTCGAAAATTAATAAAAACGGATGCTCCAGAGCTGTTGTTCAACGATTCTGAGCTATTGAAAGCATATGACTTGCTTGCATCTGATGGTAATACCATAAATGTCGCAGGCTTGCTTCTTTTTGGGCAGGAAAGGGAGGTAAAAAAGCATTTTCCTGCAATGCGTCTTGATATCATACGAATAAAAGGAACTGAATGGGGAAAGGACAGGGATCCATTTCTTTCCAGGGATTTAAGAGGGAATCTCTTGAGCCTCTGGTCTTCTGCCCTTGATATTCTTGATCGGTTCTTTCTCATTCCATTCAAATTGGATGAGAGAATGATGCGTAATGAAGAGACTGCACATCGAAAGGCATTGAGAGAGGCGGTGACCAACCTTTTGATGCATCAGAATTATTTTCATTATAGTCCTGCGCAGGTGAGGGTCTATAACGACAGAGTGGAATTTTATAATCCGGGTTATTCTTTGAAAGACCCTGCCCAGTTTGATTCTCCAGGTTCAAAGCTTCGGAATCCACTTATCGCTGCTGTGTTCTATGATATAGGCTGGGCAGAAGCTAAGGGGACAGGGATTAAGACCACAATTGAGCGGCTTCAAGTAGAGGGTTATCCTCTGCCAGAGTATGCGAATGATATAAAGGGAGATACTTTTACTCTCATTTTAAGGCATCCAATCGAACAAGTCACCCCACAAGTCACCCCACAAGTCACCCCACAAGTCGAGATGTTAGATAGATTTGCTTTAACTCTTAATTTTTGTGAAACACCGAGGGATTTGAAAGAAATTATATCTTTCTTGAAAATGAGGGACAGGAAGCATTTCATAGAAAAAGTCCTCAATCCTCTGCTTGAAAAAGGTTATTTAAAAAGGACGATTCCTGATAAACCAAGGAGTAGATTTCAGAAATACGTTGTAGGAGAGCCGCAGGAAAGCAACAGTAACGGTGCAAAACACGTCACAAAGGCGCCAAATCGGTCAATAACGGAGCATTCATGAATGATAAAAATAAAAAACCGCAGATAAAAGCGCCCATAATTACACTTCTGAAGAGCGATAACTTGCACGCAAATTGCACACAAATTGCACGCAAAGCAATGCAGCAGGAACCACTGCGCTCAGGTGCGACAAAAATCAGATGCGATATTAACAACGAACTCGGACGAACTGATACGAACTCAGGTCATTCAGAGTTAGTACGAGTTCGTTTTAGTTCGCTGTTAATTTCCGTTTTAAGGCTTTTATTCACCCCGGCGCATGAGCGCGCGCCGCCGCTGCCTGCGCCTGCTGTTCATTCGCGGTTGAGCCGCGCGGGGGATGAGCATGGAGGACGTAGGGATGATGGAGATCGGGGAGATGCCGGAAGAGCAGGAGGATAAGTATGGTTGATTTTCTCGGCTGGGTTATAGATGCGATACCTTCCTTCATTAAGTCTCGAATATGCTCAAAAGAAGAATTGAAACAAAAGCATCTTGCTGACATCAAGAAAGAAGTTTTTGAGCCAATGCTTAGAATTCTGGATGAGACCTACATTCCTGTACTGGAAGGCGAGAAGACGATTATAGTATATACGTCGGAGCACGTATGGGGGAAAGGGGTTGCTGTTAAGCAACCCAGCGGAAAATTGGAATTTGATTTAGAAATCATCTCGCCTGAATCCGAAAATAGGAGAGATTGGAATAACCCTCCTCCGAAAATAAATCAAAATCTTTACCTGGATATTAAAAGGAATCATTACAAAGATTTCATAAACAATTTTGAAAAATTTCAATCAGGGTATATTATGTTTGGAAATAAATGGCTCTCTTATGCTATCGAAATTCAAAATATTATAGAGAAGGAATTCAATCTTCCACTCTTCGATGGATACCTAACCAAAGAATCATTTGTTAACTCTAAAGCAC
>JAJRAP010000304.1 GCA_028679855.1 Candidatus Methanoperedens sp. | reverse complement strand
CTGCACCAGGCTTCACACCTGTATCAGCGCCAATTTTTTTCTGGATGTATGCTAGAAACCAGTGCAGTAAAAATTGATTGAATTGCCCACCGCTTAACATCTCCTTTATGTTGATCTCTTTGACATGATCCTCTCCTTTTAATGCCCTGTATCTTGCTTTGTCAAGTTCAACAGCCACTATGTCTGGTTTCTCTCTTTTGATAACTTCATTTACTTCTGCCACGCTCTTATCCGAAACATGGGCGGTCCCAACCAGGATTATCCTGGATTTAAGAGGTGCAGTCGGATTCCTGAAATTGAGATTACAGCTTAATTCGTACGTTCCATCATTCATATTATTCCAGTAATTGCACAGCCCGCAAAACATCTGTTCGCGATATGATGCCGATCATTTTTTCATCATTTTTTACTATTATCCGCCCGATGCTGTTCCTGGTAAGGAGTTTTAAGACTGTTATTGCATCATCATCTTCTCTGGCAGTTATTAGCTCTTTAGTCATTATCTGCGAAACTTTAACGTTTTTTCTATCTTCCTTAATGACTTTCTGCACGTCAGTAAAGGTCACTATGCCTTTTACCTTAGAGCCATCCATGACAGGATAGCCCATATGTTTGTATTTGAACATAATATCCACGAGTTCTTCAACAGTGGTTTCGGGACTTACAGTTTGAACTTCTTTTGACATTATAGCCTTTACCTTCACGCCTTCAAGTATGACGCTGACCTCAGTAGATTTCTCTTCTTCTGAGGCGCCGATGTATATAAAGAATGCGATGAGTGTAAGCCAGATGATGCTGGAAAACAGCCCGAAAATACCCATGAATATGGCGAACATCTTGCCGATGCCTGCTGCAATCTGCGTGGCTTTGATGTACGACATCCTGCCTGCAAGCCATGCCCTGAGCACCCTGCCGCCGTCCATGGGAAATGCGGGTATCAGGTTGAAGATGCACAGCACTATATTGATGTACCCTATCAGCCAGACAAGCCGCATATAAGGGCTGTCTTGAAACAACAATTCCTGCCTGGAGATTTCATGGATCATAATAAGTATAGAACCGATCAGAAGACTGACAGCCGGACCTGCGACTGCCATCTTCAATTCGGTCTTTGGGTCCCTTGGGATATCTTCCATGGAGGATACACCTCCAAACAGGAAAAGAGTGATGCTGTTGATATCGCTTCCATGCTTCTTGGCGACGTAAGAATGGCCAAGTTCATGCAAAAGCACGCATGTGAAAAGAAGGACAGATGCTGCCATTCCCATTGAGTATCGAAGCAGTTCTGGTTCCACATCCTGGAAACCGCCAAATTGCGGCTCGGTGCGGGCGAACATCCATGCAAAAACCGGTAAGATCAGAAGAAATGTAATGTGCAGCTTTATCGGGATGCCCATTATTTTTCCTATTTGTATTGAAGTTTTCATCAGTTTCTCCACAGGTTATATAAATATCCCTGTTAATAAAGGTTAAATCGTATAGACTTTATGGCGAAAAGAATATAAGAAGGCATTTTTATTAGTCCTTTAATAAGTTGAGAAAATATGGAAAATACTCAAAACGGTGAAAATAACCAGGATATTCTTGGCGGGTTGGAGATAACTTCAACAAAAGATATAGAGGTACCCAAGAAATTAATAGAACAGGTCATAGGCCAGGAGCACGCAGTAGAGGTCGTCAAGAAGGCGGCGAACCAGCGAAGGCATGTGATGATGCTCGGGATACCGGGCACCGGCAAATCCATGCTTGCAAAAGCAATGGCTGAACTGCTCCCAAAGGAAGAACTGCAGGATGTTCTTATTTACCATAATCCTGATGACACAAATAATCCCAAGATACGCATAGTTCCTGCCGGAAAAGGCAAGGAGATAAATGACGCGCACAAAATGGAAGCCCAGAAGAGGACTCAGGCAAGGAACATGTTCGTGATGCTTCTTGTGTTCGGAATTGTAGCATATTCATATATTATGGGGCAGCTTCTCTGGGGGATAATAGCAGCGGTATTGATTGCGATAATGATGCGCCAGTTCATGCCAAAAGAAACCATCTTTATTCCCAAGCTCCTTGTTTCTAATGTGGGAAAAGAGATAGCGCCTTATATAGACGCCACCGGAGCGCATGCAGGAGCCCTTCTTGGTGATGTGCGCCATGATCCTTTCCAGTCAGGCGGGCTTGAAACTCCGGCTCATGACAGGGTCGAAAGCGGCGCCATCCATAAAGCGCATAAAGGCGTGCTTTTCATCGACGAAATAAATACGCTGCGTATCGAATCTCAGCAAAACCTGCTTACTGCTCTGCAGGAGAAGGAGTTCGCGATCACAGGTCAGTCCGAGCGATCAAGCGGCGCTATGGTGAAGACAGACCCTGTGCCATGTGATTTTATTATGATAGCTGCGGGGAACCTTGATGCCTTAAAAGGCATGCATCCTGCGCTTCGCTCAAGAATAAAAGGTTACGGTTATGAGGTTTACATGAGCGATACGATAGAAGACACGCCCGAGAACAGGCAGAAGCTCGTGCGCTTTGTTGCCCAGGAAGTCGTAAGGGACGGGAAGATACCTCACTTTGACAGAAGTGCGGTGGAAGAGATAATACGCGAGGCAAGACGCAGAGCTGGGAGGAAAGGCCACCTTACGCTAAAACTGCGAGACCTTGGCGGGCTTGTGCGCGTGGCAGGGGATATTGCGCATGGTGATAAAGCAGAGCTTACAACCGCAAAACATGTATTAAAAGCAAAGAGCATTGCCCGCTCTGTCGAACAGCAGCTTGCGCACCAGTACCTTGAGAGAAGGAAAGATTACAAGCTCTTTGTGAAAGATGGCGCCCAGATAGGCAGGGTCAACGGTCTTGCAGTAATGGGCGAGGATTCAGGCATCGTGCTTCCGATCATGGCTGAGGTCACGCCGACGCAGTCCAAGG
>JAJRAP010000303.1 GCA_028679855.1 Candidatus Methanoperedens sp. | reverse complement strand
GTCTGTTCTTAATATTCGAACATGGAAATAATAATCATTCTGAAAAAACGATAGGAATAGGTTTGATGGAATATTATTTACTTTTGAAAAAGATTATTAGTTAGCAGGGATATGAAGAAGATGGGTTATAATAGTAAAAAACATATCATAAGTCGAAGGCTTTTGTTGTGGATTATAGTAGCCCTCCCGGGGCTTTATTTATTTCCTAAAATAAAAAGGATGCCGGGGGAAGAAGAACTTGAACTGTGTAGAAGGGTGGGATCATTGTTAACATGTAAAATGCGTGAATAATGAGTGATCAATTATTTGAACTCATCTCCACGAATTTCGCGTTCGTTATCGCTTTTATTACATCCCGCGGGGGTTCATATATCCCGGACGCCCTGCCTTATCAAGCAGACGCACGCTTGCCATGCCAATATCTTTTTTGATTTATACTTTCCCTGCCGCCCGCTTTATCTCAGCCCCCAGCGACTTGAGAATAGCATCCCTGAGCGCGTTCGCCTCCGGGCTAGTCCTCACCCTGGGACGGGGAAGAGTTATATCAAATATTTCCTTTACCGTCCCGGGACGGGCTGACAATACGACGACCCTATCAGCCAGGTAAACAGCCTCATCCACGCTGTGTGTCACGAACAGCGCGCTGATATGTTCATTCTCCCATATGCGAAGGAGTTCGCCCTGCATCAAGTTCCTTGTCTGCGCGTCAAGTGCACCAAATGGTTCATCCATCAGGAGTAGCTTCGGGTTATTTGCATATGCTCTTGCAATACCAACGCGCTGCTTCATGCCGCCTGAGAGTTCATGGGGATAATGGTTTTCAAAACCTTTCAAGCCGACAAGGTCGATATAATGCTGTGATATTCTCTCCCTCTCCTCTTTTTGCATCCCCTTAACCTCTGGACCGAACTCGATGTTACCTTTCACTGTTCTCCAAGGGAAAAGCACATATTCCTGGAAAACAAAACCGCACTCCTTATTCACACCCTCAATCTTATTATCATCAAGCAGTAATTCTCCATCAGTGGGCGCATCAAGCCCGGCAGCCATACGCAGGAGCGTGGTCTTCCCGCATCCACTCGGACCAAGAAGGCATACGAACTCCCCGTCCGCGACCTCAAGGTTAACGCCAGATACCGCAAAAAATCCATTGAATTTCCTGGTTACGCCTTTTAATATCAATCTACCCATTTTATTAACCTCTTCTCCAAAAGGAGTATACTGATATTCATAATATATCCGACGACCCCTATCACAATCATCCCCGCGACCATTTCAGCATAGCGCCCCAGGTCACCCATGTTCCAGATAAAATACCCAAGCCCGACAGGACTTCTGATAACCATCTCGGCTGCAACTATCGCCATCCATCCAACGCCAAACCCGATACGCAGACCTGCAATTATAGAAGGAAAAGCCGATGGGATAAGGACTTTTGCCACTATCTGCACTTGCGACGCGCCAAGTGTCCTGGCAGCATCGATAAGGCGTGCGTCGGTTGATCTTACTCCATATATGGTATTCAGGATAATAGGAAAAACCACCCCGATGAAAACGATGAATATCGAACCGCCAGTAACAAGGATAAATATCGCAAGGGGTATCCATGCCATCGGGGGCATGTTGCGCACTATTTCGATAATAGGATTCAGGATATTATGTATTAACCGCGAATATCCTATCCCGATACCAACAGGAACACCTATTATAAAAGCCATCGCCCCACCCTGAACAACACGCACAAGGCTTGCTCTTATATGGTCGATGATGCCATATGTAAGCCCGGGGCCGTAGGTCTGTGTGAACATCGAACCAACAAGTGCGTTCCAGGTTTCAAGGGGCGTCGGAATATCTTTTAGCCTCATGAAAGGTATATTGAAAATATGTTCCCTTGCAAGTACTATCAGGATATGCCAGAAAATAATAAACCCTATGAGAGAAAGGATATTTATGATCAATCCTTTTCTCTCTGAATCGTTTTTAATCAATAACTTACCCTGACACCTGCCTTTTCCGCTGCCATCAGGAAAAGCACATGCTGGATCGTACCCGGTCCAGGGAAACCAACTGTCTTACCCCTCAGGTCAGCAAGAGATGTAATATTGCCTGCTACAACTATCACCGATCCTTCGTTGTTCATTCCCGAGATCACACCCACGCGTGCATCATCCACAGCAAAATCATTGCTGTTGATCCTGTGAATAATTACCGGAGGGAGGCCAAGGCTGCCGATATCCACCGCATTGGTCTTAAATCCTTTCTGCATTTCGAAAGCTCCATTCTGGAACGGGGTGCCTTCAGACAGGGTGATATTTATCCCGACATCCTCAAACCAGCCTTTCTGCCAGCCCACATAGAACGGCAGTTCGTGAATATCATTCACAAGATAGCCATAGCGAATCGTAACAGGTTCTTTTATTGCCAGGCTTGAAAGGTCCTTCTCCCTGTTCTGGAGCGCCCATTTAACATATCTGTCCGTGATAAGGTTATTTGCATAATCCGAGGCGTTCACGTACCCCGACTGGTTCCATTTAGCACTGTCAAAAATATTGAAGTCCATTATCTTCGATATGAATGTCTCTGTTCCCGGGATGTTGGGGGAGTACACGAATTCCACATCCTTCAGGCTCATTTCCGCTGCTGCACGATCGGTCATACCCCCGAATGCCATTGAATAATTTATCAGATCATCATGGTCAGGAGACCCGCTCTCCTTTGCGTTATTGATGTATTCCACTGACTTTAACTGTACCAGTGCCATGCGGTCCAATATCTCATCAGCGTTCTCTGTCTGTTTATACCAGTCCTGATCGTATGCCACCACGCAGCATGGATGTTCTTTCCAGATGTCACCTGAATACATAAGGGGTTTTCCATAGCCTTTTGTAATAGCTATTGCCGGGTAAGGCTCCCAGCCTATGAAACCGGCGATCTCCCCGGCCCCCAGTCTCTGTACCATGTCCTGCCCCCCCATCTTCACAAGATTTATGGGCTGGTCAGGTGTTTTTTTATCTTCCACACAACCGGCAAAAAGTGCCGTCACAATAACAACTAACAGGATTTTCGTGAGATTCTTCATGATTTCCCCTTCTTAAAGGTAAATATGATTCTTTTCACGATTGCGGTATTTAATGGTTTCCCAATTTCCCAGCCAATTGACCCAAATGTATTAATAAAACTTTTGATAATACTATTGTGATAAGAGGATACCAATGACCACCGATGATCTGATAAATGCGGCAGTAGAGTCGGATGAGTCTTTCATCAGGGAATTCGGACGGATGATCAAAGAAGATATGCGCATGACAGCCGCGCAATTCAGTGAAAAGTCAGGCATACCTGCAAGCACTATTTACAAGCTGTTATCCGGGAGCCGCGAGCCCAACATAAAGACGCTAAGACAGATAGTGCGGGCGCTGCGAAAGATGGAAGGAACAGATAGACACGAGTTCATAGCTGTTATTGCTGCACGTCCGGTTCTTGACTACATCACTGAAAAGAAAATCAAGGTACACGGTCGACTCCTGACAGTCAGGGAATACTCCGCAACATCAATGGAAGATGCCATTGTTGCAGCGATCAGGGCTGAAAGGGACGGCGCAAAGGCACTTGTATGCGCACCCATAGTGAGCCCCACTGTTGAAAAGGTGCTGCGGATCCCTGTTACTACCATAATGCCCCGAGACAGCCTGATAGCCGCTATCGAATTAGCTGCAAAAAAAATGGGATAGAAGGAAATTGATGATGATCGGACGATTCAAGTACGACAATGAAACATTCTACGGCGAAGTTAAAGGCAACCGGGTTATTGTGGACAGAGGACTGTACAATGATACGTTCTTGCTCATTGACCTCCAGTTGTTACCGCCAGTACAGCCTTCCAAATTAATATGTGTTGGCCTTAATTATAGGGATCATGCAAGGGAACTCGACATGGAAATTCCTGACGAACCCATATTTTTTCTAAAGCCACCTTCTGCAGTCATAGGCTCTTTCGGAAAGATAGTTTATCCCGAAATGTCAAAGCATGTTGACTATGAAGGTGAACTTGCGGTTATTATAAGTAAACGCTGCAAAAACATCAGCAGAGACGATGCTGGCAGTGTTATTATGGGGTACACATGTTTTAACGACGTGACAGCACGGGACATTCAAAAGAAGGATGTACAATGGACGCGCTCTAAGAGTTTTGATACATTTGCTCCCCTTGGCCCTTACATAGCAGATCCTATGCTTGATGTAAGCAACCTTGCTATAAGAACACGCGTGAACGGAGAACTTCGCCAGGATTCAAGTACATCCAACCTGATTTTTAATATACCGTACCTGATCGAGTTCATTTCAAGTATTATGACGCTTGAACGTGGCGATATCATTTCTACAGGTACACCTGCTGGAGTAGGTGAACTATCAGTTGGCGATGAGGTCGAAGTGGAAATAGAGAATGTGGGATTGCTGAAAAACACTGTTGTTGCAAAGAATTGACAGGTGTATCATAATATATACCTGGAATTATCATACCTTCTTTTTATTAAGGATGAAAATAATCTGTATGTTAAAAATCCTGTCAGGTGAATTAAATGTCAGAAATATATGATAATGTATGGGAAACCCGAAAACATAAACCACCCAAGAAAGAAGAAGTTAAGCTCATTGAACCAAAAATGCCGTCAAGCGACCACGACAGGTTAAAGGACAGCATTGAAAGACGAAGAAAATCTTATGGTCTGAAATAATTTTTTTTCAGAAACATTTATTTAGTAGAAAAATCATCCCGTATTTTAAATACTTTCAATTCCGAATATATAAGACTATGGCAATGTCTAAAAAGATTATGGAGAAAAAACAAAAGGATCGTAAGGAAAAAATAGCAGAGCTTGAAAAAATGGCAGCTTCGGGTAGCGGAGAAGCCAAAAAGAAGCTTGCAAAAGAAAAAAGAAAGTTGAAATAATCTATTTCATAATCTCAGAAGGGGCGCCGCACAGTTTTACAAGTGCCTCAGCTTCAATAAAATGAAGCTGGGCAGGAATAATAAGGATGTGCAGCGGCGCTCCGAAATCGTGTTTTTTTAATTCTGGAAGATAATCAGCATGGACAACAGGTGACTTGCTCCCTGCCCTTGCTATACCTACTCCAAGTGTGTTCATAAGCACACCCTCGCCACGCCTCTCTTCCAGCCCTAAAAGTATGGATATAGCTGTTCCTATGTCCATAAAGCGTTTTTCCCGCTCAATAATATCAAGAAAAACCAGCGTAT
>JAJRAP010000302.1 GCA_028679855.1 Candidatus Methanoperedens sp. | reverse complement strand
GCGATGAGGTAGCTGGACTCATTGCTTCGAACATAGATAACGATAGACAGGTCTTAACGATATGCAGCTCTCTGAATTCATGGATTCTTCTAAACAAGAAAAAAGGAGACGTGGTCATACCGCAGGAGGTACTATCGCGACTTTTCGAAACCACCAGATGGCAGGGGAAACATGCATAAGCAAGGCAATATATCAGATTTACCCGGGTTGATGCTGGGAACTTCTCCCTTCATAGGTGCAGGTCAATTCGGTTCAAAGTCTCTGGATTACCGCAGGCAATTTTTTAATAATCCTGATAATATGACCAGACTTTTTGTACATTCAGCCAGCCTGGGAGTTAAGGCTGTTCAGCTAATCGGTTATCAACCTCTGGTCGCGGCGTTAATGAAAGCTGAAGAGATCTCAGGTGATTTCTTCGTTGCGGTCACGATTCCCAGAGGAGATTTTACATCAAATCTTGATCTTGTTTTACCGCTTGAGCCCGAGTTCGTTTCTGTGCATGCTCAGTTCTGCGATGAGAATGATGCCAGGTTAAATGAGTGGATCGATATGATCAGGGATGCTGGAGCTAAGCCTGCAGCTTCTACGCATTCACCAGGCTCTACGATTCCCTTACTTGATGACATGGGTTTTGAGGCATATCTTGCGCCGGTGAATACTGTCGGTTATGGAATGGAACCAGATGTTGAAAGCACGCTAAAGGCTCTTGAACGAACAAGGAAGAAAGTTTTGGCGATCAAGCCTCTGGCTGCAGGAAAACTCTCTCCGGAAAAGTCTGTTTTCAAATATATCTACAGGTATGCAGATTCAATCGCGGTTGGAATCACTTCAGAAGACGAGATGGAGGAAACTTATTCTTCAGCTCTTGGATGCAGATAAGAAGGCATTATTCCGGTCATAATTCCGGCCCTATATGACCTTTAACAGTCTGGCAGATTACAGTTTTCAATCCTGTTCCAGAAAGTATTCTCCAGACATTGACCATTTCTTCATATTCCGGTCTCTGTATGTATGGTCTTCGAAACGCTGGTCTGTAATCCAGTACGCAGACCTGAACATTCTCGTCGATATTTCTTATTTTCTCTCCCATTTTCTGGATCTCTTCAAGTGAGATGAGATCTTTGTTATAAGGAATTCCAATACCAATAAACACTTTTTCAGGATAATGATCCACAATATGCTTTACTGCATTCCATGCAGTTTCTAAATATTTTCTGGCTATCTCCCTGTTATTTACGCCTGTTATGTGCGAAAATGTATTAAGTTCGAGGCTTTTGAGGTCTATGCCGATATCAGTCATCCCAGCTACAACCAGTTCATCCAGATAATCAGGTGTGAGTATCGAACCGTTTGTATCCACATGAAAGCGTGCCTTCTCATCAGTGTTTTTCCTTTTCAATTCCCTGAGATATTCAATTAACCATTTCCTGTTCAGAGTGCACTCTCCGCCCGAAATAGCCATTCTATCAACTCTATAGTCTCTTCTCGCATCACTCATGAGTAAAGCCGCCTCTCTTGGGGTCAGGGCGATTTCTCTTCCATTATATGTTGTGGTCCAGTTCTGGCACTGCATGCACTGGAAGTTGCATCCGCAGGTAAAACATGCAGTTTCTATGAAACCAGATAACTTTTTCAAACGCCACGGAGTACCAACCCCTCCAACAGCATGTCCCATCCAGCCGTGAACAGGTCTTTTTGGAGTAACTTCTGTTTCTGTGCTAATATTCATTCCTTCTTTAACTGCTGTAACGCAGCATGGTCTCAGTTCACCATTCACGAGAACCGCACAGCTCCAGCATCCACCGGTCCTGCAGGGAGAGAATAGATTTCCATCCCCTGGAAAATCACACGGTTCATAGCCGCTCATCTCGAGTGCTTTTTTTACAGTAACTCTCTCCGGAACTGAAATAATTGCTCCATCAATTGTAATAAAGATGTTATTTCCATTCTGAATTTCAATCATCTGAATAGCTTCATAAGGACAGGCAGGACTGCACGCCCCGCATCCCGTGCATTCCTCGTAATATCCAACATACCTGCTTGAGCAAGCTATCTCATCGCAAAATCCGCATCGTCTGCATTTTTCCTGATTTTTTTCAGCAACATATCGCATTCTGATCACCTTGATCTGAGAAGGATCATGACTCTCTCCTTTGCCGCCTGTGCGACATCATCAGGGTCGGGATGACCCTCAGGATCAAGACTCGCTTTGAAGTACCTGACATATTGAGGAAGCTTTTGCAGATATCTCATCAGTTGTTCTTCTATATTCTCTCCATCTTCGATGACCTCTCCGTATGTTTCAAGGTCTTTCCCTTGCAGGTGTATGCTGATTTTCACATCTCTCCGCAGGTTCCTCCACCATGTGCGACCGCGCAGGCTTGTAATGAAAATAACATTAATATCAATTACATAATTGACAGGTGTAGTGTATTTCTTGCTGCTTTTGCGTCCAATAAATGTTATGAGAAGCGTGTTTTTGCTGGCTATTTTATGCAGAGGCGAGCGCAAGAGCCAGATCATTAACGGATTAAAGCTATTGGTCAGGTTCAAAGCACCATCTCCTCGATCAGTCCTTACATTTTCATGCAGCACTTCTTGTACTTTTTCCCTGAACCGCATGGGCATGGATCATTTCTGCCAATTTTTTTCATGTTGCCTTTCTTGGGAGTTTTTGACTCTATATAAGAAATCTTTTTGATGTAGCTGATGTTCTCTCTGGAAAAATGCTCCAGCGGGCTTTTCATAAATTTGCTATAGCTTTGCTCTTCTTCCGGCAGATTGAAAACCCAATCCACATCATATCGACTTATTACCTCCGTATCTATTTTCCCGTCTTCAAATGCTTTCCGTACCTGAGGAAGGAGGTTCGGATCCTTGAATGAAAGCAACTCATCTATTAGAAATGCTGCAAACGTTGGGTCATTGGTATCCTCTAAAAGCTTTGAAAGAAAATCCTTTATTTCCTCTTTTTTATCAGGATGTTGATGGGCGATCACATTCAAAGCCGTTTCGATCGAGCCTCGAATATACAGGTCAAGAGTTTCATCAAGAACATGTTCCTTCAGTCGTTCTATTGCACTTTCACCAAATGCAGCAAGCAGAGTCGGGGTGCTTTCTGTGATCCAATCACCTAAAAGATCAGTTTCATCTCTCATTGTTTCAAACAAAAGCTCAAGAGCTTCTTTTGTTTTTATTAGAGGTAGAATATGAATAACATGATAAGGCGCCCATGCATCACCCGGGCCGCCATGATTCCAGCATTTCTCATTTTGAAGGATATCCCTTAGATAGGAAATAGCATCCTCTCTTGAAGCAATTTCTTGAGCGAGTTCAGGTGGAACTTCAAGACAAAGAGATACCATCTCATTTATCAGAGGTTCTGTGTTCATTTCTTTATATTCAGACCTGATCATTAGATTCGAAATGCATTGGAAATAAGTTGCGATTACCGTTTCTCTTTATAGTAGGATTTCATAGTCTGGCTTGATATTCTTGAATTTGCATTTTTCCATTAAAAAATCCTTGATCCTATCCTTATCAAACTTGTTTTTAGTCAGGAGCATCCAGGCATCAAAGTAATCTCTGCTCTTGCCGCGCTGTATTATTGAGCGAAGCTTCTCCAGCAAAATCTCATCCAGAGAATAAACAAGAATGGTAAAGCCTATACTGTCAGAATAACCATCAGTTATTTCCTTTTTTAAAAGTTTAGTGACCAGCACCTCTTTCAGGCTTATATCCATTCTGATAACGTTCTTGCCAAGTGATCCCGTGAATTGTATTGATACTATGGCATGATCTGGATTTGAATGAAAACTGGCAATATAGAAATTCATTCCTGTCTTTTCATTGAGCAAGCTCAGACCGTTTTTCAGCATCGATTCTATTTCTTCTGGGTGGATTTCTTTCACAACCGTAAAATCCAGATCCTCGGACAGCCTCCAGAATTTCGGGAAATACACTTTGCTCAACGCTGTTCCTCCTTTGAACGCCAGAACTTCTTTAAGCTCGGAATTATATACCCCATAAAGCAACCAGGTCAGAGCATAATCCTTTTCTACCACTCCTGCTGGAAATCCTTTGTTTCTTGCTGCTTTCTTTACTTCATCTGCTGTTATCAAAACTCTTCACCTATCTTTCTGTTTATCAGCAACTTCCACTTTTC
>JAJRAP010000301.1 GCA_028679855.1 Candidatus Methanoperedens sp. | reverse complement strand
TTTTTCAGTTGGTGTTGCATATGCCTCGTCGTACGAATTTGTATGGAGCGACTGCGTTCCTCCCAGAACAGCGGCAAGCGCTTCCAATGTCGTTCTAATTATGTTATTCTCAGGCTGTTGTGCAGTTAAAGAGCAACCAGCAGTCTGTGTGTGGAAGCGGAGCATCCACGAGCGTGCATCTTGTGCTCCGTATCTCTCGCGCATAATTCTTGCCCACATCCTTCGAGCAGCTCGGAACTTCGCAATCTCCTCGAAGAAATCCATATGGGAGTCGAAGAAGAAACTCAGCCTCGGTGCGATTTGGTCTATTTGCAGCCCTCTTTGCAAAGCCCCCTCAACATATGCTGCACCGTTTGCAAGTGTGAAGGCAATTTCCTGCACTGCAGTGCATCCTGCCTCACGCATATGGTATCCGCTTATACTTATGGAATTCCACTTCGGCATGTGTTTTGCACAGTACTCAAATATCTCTGTCACGAGCCTTATCGATGGCTCTGGCGGAAATATGTAGTTGCCGCGTGCCACATATTCCTTGAAGATATCGTTCTGTACAGTCCCTCCAAGTTTTTCCTGTGTCACACCCTGTTTTGCAGCCACCATGATGTACATAGCAAGCAGCACATTGGTCGGTGCATTAATTGTCATTGACGTTGTCACTTTGTCCAGTGGAATGCCACTGAAGAGTATTTCCATATCCTGCAGAGAATCTATGGCGACACCAACCTTGCCAACTTCTCCATCTGACAGAGGATGGTCTGAGTCGTATCCAAGCTGAGTTGGCAGATCAAACGCAACGCTAAGCCCTGTTTGCCCCTGTTCAAGCAAATACTTGTAGCGTCGGTTGGTGTCCTGTGCAGTTCCGTATCCTGCATACTGGCGCATCGTCCACAGACGACCGCGATAACCTGTTGCATATATTCCTCGAATATAAGGATATTCTCCCGGAAATCCGAGGTCTCGCATGTAATCCTTCTGCTCTGGTAGATAGAGTCTCTGCACAGGTATGCCTGAGAGTGTCCGGAATTCCTCGCATAGTTCTGGCACACTCTCAAGAGTCTTTCGAAGCACTCCGTCTTCCCATCTGCTGTAGCATTCCTTTATTTCATGCAATTTTTTCTTATCAAACATTTTAATAAATACTTTGTCAAAAGTAATTTAAATAGGTATCTACATTAATAGCATTAAATGGAGTATCCTGATTTTGCCATCGCATCTATTATCCCTCACAGATCTATCCTATGACGATATCATTAGCTTGCTTGATACTGCATCCGACATGAAGGGGAAAAGAACAAGAGGGAAAGCCTCCAATTCATTGAAGAATAAAACTCTTGCAATGCTTTTTGAAAAATCTTCAACGCGCACCCGGATATCATTCGAAGTTGCGATGACAGAACTTGGAGGTCATGCGATATACCTGAACTATAAGGATATGCAGATCGGGCGCGGGGAATCCATAGCTGATACTGCCCGCGTCATGTCGCGCTATGTCCATGCCATTATGGGACGTGTCTACAAACATGAGACTCTTACTGAACTTGCGAAATATGCAACTGTGCCCATCATCAATGGACTCTCGGACCTTGAGCACCCCTGTCAGCTCCTTGCAGACCTTCTTACGATACGCGAGTACAAAGGTAAATTCAAAGGGCTTAATTTTTCATGGATAGGGGACGGCAATAACGTGTGTAATTCAGCTATTCTTGCGTGCGCATTCACAGGTATGAAAATAACAGTCGCTTGCCCGGAAGGGTACGAGCCGAACTATGATATCGTTTTGAAAGCAAAGGAACTTGGCGCCGTGGTAAATGTCATTCACGACCCCATGAAGGCCGCCAAAAAAGCGGATATTCTTTCCACTGACGTCTGGGTATCCATGGGCGACGAGGAGGAGTACGACCAGAGGCTTTGCGACTTCAAACCATACCAGATCAACAGTAAGCTTTTAGAACAAGCCAGGCATGATGTGATGGTACTTCACTGTCTTCCCGCTCACAGGGGCGAGGAGATAACTGCCGACGTGATCGACGGTCCGAACTCGGCAGTGTTCGACCAGGCTGAGAACAGGCTGCATGTCCAGAAAGCACTGCTTCTGAAATTGATGTCGTCATAACATAAGATTTATACCATTAAGACGTGAAAAAGACAAAAAATAACTGATCGTTAATTTATACAATTTGCGAGGGTCGCCCAGTCCGGTCAAAGGCGTTAGCTTCAGGGGCTAATCCCGAAGGGGTTCGTGGGTTCAAATCCCATCCCTCGCATAATCTAATTATTTTGCTGTGTACGAAAGGCTTAAATAAAATCAATTTTAACATGATTAATGAGATAGGTTTAATTCTCCCGAAATTCCTCTCTCAAAAGGTGGGAATAATATGCCAAAATTAATAGTTGTGTACCTCAGTACATCAGGAAATACCAAAGCGATGGCTGATGCCATTGTGGAAGGCGCAAGATCAAGAAATGTAGAAGCCAACGCCATGAATTTTCATGAGGCTAAAATGGAAGACCTGAAATCAGCTGATGCCATTGCCCTTGGCTCATCGACCTTCCATTACAAGATGCTTCCTCCAATGGAAAAATTCATCGACACTATCGCAAAGGCGAAGGTAAAAGCAAAAGTTGGTGCTGCTTTTGGTTCTTATGGATGGAGCGGAGATGCGCCTGTATTGATAGCTGAGCAGCTGCGTAAAATTGGTATAAACGTGATAGATCCCGTACTGCGCATCCAGTACGCTCCAGCGGAAAAAGACCTTGAGGAATGCAAAAGGCTTGGGAAAGACCTCGCAAACAAAATAAAGCCCAAATAATAATATGCCTCTATATCCTTAAGTCTGAATTGAAATTATTGACTTTAAGACATAATTAAATAAGAATGGGAAGGTATAAATAGAGGTAAGTTAATTATTAATAATTATAGTTCCATGGAGGTTAAGTTGATAAAAGGAAATGGGAACATACAAATAGGAGGTGAAAAAGATGGTTGGATTGGAAAGTGCAATGGACCTCGCCGAAAGCGCCAAAAAGATTAAAAAACCTGATGTCGCAGATGCCGAACGCGAGAGGCAGAAAGAGTTCTATGCAAAACTGAGAGCACGGACGGCAGAACAGCCAACGGGTGCTCAATATAAATGAGAGTGGAAATGAGGATTCAGTTCTCCTCGTTTGCGGAACACGGATCATGAGGACTTACGCGGAAATTTTATCTGTGGTGTCTATGCTATCTGTCATATCCGTGTTCCTACGATTCATATCAATGATAAATGGAGGTGGATAACGGTCAATGATATTCATGTGCAGTACTTATGTCCCATTTTCGCTGACACCTGATGACCTCAGGGAAATGGCGGAAAAGAGCGGGATGTTCTGGTGTACCTCATGCAAGAAGACATTCTTGAAAAAAGGCGCGACAGAATGCCCGAATTGCGGGTCAGATAAAATAAAACCAAGAGCGGCATAAAGTCATTTTGGAAAAATTACAAACCGCAGATAAAGGCGCCCAGAGTCGCGCCTCTGGAGGGCGCATCTGCGTTTATTTGCGTTCATCCGCGGTTATTTTATTCTAACACCAAAACATTCCTTTATAGCTTCACAAACCAAACAGGTTATAGAAAGTAAATTATGAGCGACAAAGGACAAACATCTTCAAAACACCAGAAATCAACTGGTGAAAAGAAAAAACGAAAAAGTGGTTGGATATCAAAGAACTGCAAAGGTGGAAATAGGAATCAACCAAATGTAGAAGATACCACAATCATATATGAAAGAAGGCCAAATGAAACATATGAGGAATATTTGGCTTCAATGGAAACTCCAGAAGAATAATCTGTTTTATTACAGGTCAATATGCGGGTTCAGGTCGCATCCTGTGCAGGGGAGGCACATTGTCTTTGCAGCGCTCGCGTCAAGCCCATATTTATCCAGTATTTTTTTTGACATTTTCGCAAGCTTGAGCAGCCTCTCCTTTGTGGGTCTCTCTGCCTCAAGTTCCCCGAACCTCAGGGGATGTACGCCAACTGCCCTTATTATCGGGATTACGCCCATTGCTGCAAGTTCTTCGTAGTACTTTTCGACGGTATCGTCGGTTTCCCCGAGCCCGACTATGAAGTTGGTGAACACGCGATTTTTCCCGAAGAACTTTACCGCGTCCTTCAGGCACTCAAGCGTAAAATCAAGAGGCGGCTTCTTGCAGTATTTATCGTAGAGTTCCCTGTCCATTGTCTCCACATTATATTTTATCTCGCTTGCACCCGCTTCTTTAAGAATTCGGGATGAGTCTTTTGTGGGATAGACAGACACGCCGATGGGTACATTGTATTTCTTTAATATTTTTACAAGGTCTGCTGCCCTCTCCACTTCTTTTTCAGGCGAGACCTCGACACCGGACGTAATCGAGATGCCTTTCATTTTCCCCATACGATGTGCTTCTTCCACGAGAGCCAGAAGCTCTTCTGTGGATTTTACTTTTCCATTTAGCTTGGGGACTGGACAGAACTTGCAGTCGTATATACACCGCTCGCTCATGGTTATATATGCCTGTTCGGGACAGTGTATGAGTTCTTCCTCGATTGTTCCCCGTACAAGTTCCTTACCACCTTTCAGTATCACAATATCGCCATTGTCACTGACAGCACGCAGGGGCGAGCCTTCATCCACAACCAGCCTTACCCTGTGCTTTCCAGATCTTAAGAAAAAAGCCCTGCCGCCAGCACCCGGTCCCGCAGTTGGAATGGTAAGCCTGCCAAGAAGCGAGAGATCTATATCGACTGCCCCGATAGAGATAAGCTCAGCCTTTATTTTGGCGTTCATTTTCATAATTCCAAGATACCTTTTTTATACTTAAATACTGTGGACGTCAAAGATGAATTTATTAAGTATACAGTTAATCTTTCAAGCAGGTGAAATAAATGAGGACAAAATCAATAATCCTGATGGTCATACTGTTAGTTGCAGGAGCCGCAGTTCTTAGCGGCTGCATCCAGCCTGACACAGGTAATGACATTAAAGGAAAAACCAGAGGCAATGCCTCTGACATAATAATCTCACAGTTCGAGTCAACACAGGGCTTAAAGAAATTCTCGTCAGTGAAAGAGATAAGGGAATTCCTTAAAACAAGCGCTGCAAGTTCTGGTTACGACCAGTACGGATGGGGCGGATATTACGGTGGCTTCATGCGAAGTGATATGATGATAACTGAAAGTGCAATGGCTGTCACACCAACGGCGATGCCAGCGGCGACGCCTGCTATGAAAACAGGGGCTACTGAGACTGGGGCGGTGGATTATTCAACCACGAACATCCAGGTTGAAGGTGTTGATGAGGCGGATTTTGTAAAGAATGACGGCAAATACATCTATGTGCTTGCACAGAACAAACTTGTCATAGTCGATGCATTTCCCGCTGCATCAGCAGACATACTTTCTACGATAACTTTGGAAGGAAGACCAGCAGATATGTTCATTAACGATAACAGGCTCATCGTATTCACACAGGATGATGCTCAGGTGATGGTATTCCCGGAATACGATTATAGACCCATGCCCAGGTACACACCCAGGACAGACGCCTTTATCTATGATATCTCTGACAGGGAAAAACCTGTGCAGCTATCCAATTTCAGCATCAATGGCAACTACTTCCAGTCGCGGATGATAGGCGACTACGTCTATTTCATTGTGAAGGACGATGTCTATTATTACAACGAGTTCGTTGACGTACCTGCAATAAAGCGAGGTGAGGTAAAAATAATGTCACCAGATGTGTATTATTTCGATAACCCTGAGCAGAATTATGTGTTCCACACTATCGCATCGATCAACATAAAATCCGATAAGATAAACGCTAAATCGTTCATGATGGGCTATTCTGATAACCTGTATGTGTCAGAGAACAACATCTACATCACCTACCGGAAGAACATGCCTGGGTTGTATTACGAAGCTTCGCGCGAGGAAAGGTTCTACAAAGTTGTGGTGCCGCAGCTCCCGAAGGATGCGCAGGATAAGATATACGCTATCAGGGACAGCGATCTTGCCTCGTCTGAGAAGTGGGATAAAATATCCTCTATCATGGAAGATACATACAACAACATGACGGAAACTGAAAAGCAGGATTATGCCGTGAATGTTCAAAAAGCAGTCGATGAGTACGAGATTAAGCTCGCGCAGGAAAGAGATAGAACTGTCATCCAGAAGATAAATATCAACAAAGGTGATATCGAGTACAGGACTAAAGGAGAGGTACCAGGGAGTCTTCTGAACCAGTTCTCCATGGATGAGTCAGGAGAGTTCTTCAGGGTCGCCACGACGTCCCAGCTCTGGACGGGAAGCGGGTCAAAGCAGTACAACAACGTGTATGTGATGGATAAAGACCTGGGGATCGCAGGGAAACTTGAGGAGATCGCGCCTGATGAGAGTATATACTCCACGCGATTCATCGGGAACAGGCTGTACATGGTGACGTTCAAGCGTATCGATCCGCTCTTTGTGATAGACCTGACCGACCCGAAAGATCCAAAAGTTCTGGGCGAACTCAAGATACCCGGTTTCTCTGATTACCTGCATCCATATGATGAGAACCACATTATCGGAGTTGG
>JAJRAP010000027.1 GCA_028679855.1 Candidatus Methanoperedens sp. | reverse complement strand
TTCAATATAATCTCACTCAACAACTCATGTTTCAAGGAAAACTCCCAGAGTTTTTTTTCGTCCCCGTTTTTAATAATGTATTGCACCAGGTCGATAAAGTCAGTATCTTTTTCAACAGCTGGCAATCTTGCAGGTATAGCGATATAATCACCAATTTCCAATTCCCTTACCATTTTTGGTACAGGTTTACCATCTTTACCTTTAGCAAAAACGCTGTGGTCTCCCGTTACCTTTATTTCTCTTCCGTATCTTGTTCTAATAAGGGCAGCATCTTTTCCAAACGAGGGATGCTTTATAAATGCATGTGCCAATCTTAATTCTATTTTACCATTTTCATCAAATGATGGAACGAAAATTTTTCTGGAATAAACCCCGGATTTTTCTATTGATTCCCAATACTTTTCCACTTTTTCGATATGAAGCTCATTATCATTAAAGAAATATACCGTTTCATCGGCAAGGATACTGTTAAATATCCTCACAATCCTCGTATCTATTCCATGATACCTGTGGTACGCCATTGTAATAGCTTCTGCATAGCGCTTCGCCTCATCGTAAACCCCGCGCGGCCCTATCGGGTTAACGTTGCCCCAGTATTCCTCTGTTTGCGGGTTCACGAGCGGGTCGCCGTAAATCTCAGAGGTGGAGGCGAGCAAAAACCTGGCACCTTTTTCCTTGGCAAGACCCAGCATATTGTATGTCCCGAGCGCCCCCACCTTTAATGTCTGGATGGGCAGTTCCAGGTAATCTATAGGGCTTGCAGGGCTGGCAAGATGAAATATGAAGTCTATCTTATCCTCAACATAAAGCGGCTTTGTCACGTCATGTTTGATATATGAGAACCTGTCGCTGTCAATATGCTCGATGTTCTTAGCGCTGCCTGTAATGAGATTATCAACGCAGAGCACTCTGTACCCCTTTGCCAGCAAAAGGTCGCAAAGATGCGATCCGAGAAATCCTGCCCCGCCTGTTACAAGTGCTTTCATGTTTCAGAACTCTATTGAGGACGAATCCCCGATATTGAGGGAATTATGCTTCCCGTGCACGCTCGCATCATCTCCTACAATAGACCTCTGGAGATTGACCTTTGAAATATGCGACCGAGAACCTATCACGCTGTCCGAGATGATGCTGCTCTCGATGATCGAATCGCTTGCTATGGATGCATGCGGTCCAACCACTGAATTTATGATCGTGACATTGTCCCCTATAGCCACAGGAGGGATGATGACCGAATCTTTTATCTCATGTACCTGGTCTATATCCTCTTTCTCATCCAGAAGCACCCGGTTCGTCTCAAGCAGCGATTCATGATGCCCGCAATCGTACCAGCCTGAGACCGGAAAGGTTTTGAGCCTGTAGCCCCTGTTCACCATCTCCTGGAGCGCATCCGTGAGCTGGTATTCCCCACGTGTGCGCGTGTCTTTTTTAATCATGTCCTCAAGAATTGAGAGGAGGATCTTTGTCTCCTTAATGAAATATACACCTGCGATACCCAGCCTTGATCTTGGGCGTGCGGGTTTTTCTTCCAGCCCCTTTATGTATTTTCCTTCGAGTTCCACAATACCGTATTTTTTAGGGTCGTCCACTTCACGCACACCGATAGAACCTGAACAATCGCCGTTATTTAAATAATGGCCGTAGAATTCAGAATACCCTGCCTTAAAGATCATATCACCCAGAGCTATCATTATTTCCGAGTCCCCTATTTCATCCCCTGCGACATAAATAGAATGTCCCAGACCGAGCTGTTCCTGCTGATCAACATATTTTATATTGAAAATATCTGAATAATTCTTGTCCATATACGAAATTATCTGCTCTTTCCTGTAGCCCACGACCATTATTATTTCCTCAGGTTTCACATCCTTCAATCTGTCGAGAATATGCCCTATTATGGGTTTTCCTGCGATATACACCATGGGTTTGGGTTTTGTGAACGTATGCGGGAACAGACGCTTGCCTGCCCCTGCCGCCGGTATGATGACTTTCATATTACCTCTAATAATTTCTATTATTCATATTCATTGATTTTTAAACACTTATTAGATGATCTATTGCTTAATGTTTTTGTCGGCAGATATATCTTTATGGAAAAACCGTATAAGGTTGTTTCATTGATGAGGATAACAATATGAAAATATTAGTAACTGGTGGAACCGGTTTCATAGGATCAAATTTAGTCGAAGAGCTTGTTAGAGAAAATAGTGTAGTAATATTAGATAATCTTCATAGTGGGAGTTTAGAAAATCTTAAAGAAGTAAAAAATAAAATTGAAATTATCAAAAATTCCTGCAATAATATTTCGAATCTTAAACTCCCCGTGGTAGATATTATTTTTCATTTGGGTATGCCATCTTCTTCTCCAATGTATAAGCAAAATCCTCTCCTTGTCGGAGAAGCTATTAACGGGACTATTAGTGTTTTCGAGTATGCAAAGAGAGTTAAAGTTAAAAAGGTCATTTTTGCATCTTCTTCATCACTTTATAATGGCCTTCAACCTCCACATAATGAAAATATGGATATAAAAGTAACGGATTACTATACTGAAGCAAGATTTTGTATTGAAAGAATAGCAAAACTTTATAATGTTTTTTATGGAATAAAATCAGCTGGTTTGAGATTTTTTTCTGTTTATGGGCCACATGAAAAAGCAAAAGGTAACTATGCTAACATGGTATCTCAATTTTTATGGGAGATGAAAAAAGGTAAATCTCCAATTATTTATGGTGATGGAACACAGTCGCGTGATTTTGTATTTGTAAAAGATGTAGTTAGAGCTTTAATACTAATAATGAACTTAGAAATAGAACACGAAATATATAATGTTGGAACAGGAAATTCGTATAGCTTTAATGATATTATTGAGGTCTTGAATGACAAATTGAATACGAATATAAAGCCAACATATATTGAAATGCCGATAAAGAATTATGTTGACCGGACGTTAGCAGATACAAGAAAAATTAAGAGTATAGGATACCAAACAGAATATTCTATCGAAAAAGGAATTGATGAGATAATATCTTCCAAAAATTAGTTTATACGCTGATTTAGTAAAATGCAATGTTTAATTATATCAACAACGCCATCCCCATTCTCATAATCTGATACATAATTTACTATTTGTTTGA